>JAMOVR010000341.1 GCA_027061945.1 Candidatus Heimdallarchaeota archaeon | reverse complement strand
CAGATTAACTGTATCTTCATATCTTTTCTTTAAAGACCCATGTAATTCTAAGGTAGAATAATTATTTTCTTGGTTAAACATTATTTGTGTTTCTGTAATACTTGCAAGTTCTTTTTTTAGCGTTTCAATATCTTTTTCTATCCGTTTTTTCTCTTCAGTTAATTTTGTTATTGTTTTTCTTAATTCTGTTTCTTTTTTGGCCAGTTCGCTTTCTTTCTGTTTAAGTTCAAAGATCTCATGTTTGAAAGATAAAATATCTTGTTTTAATGTAGCTATTTCAATTCTTAAATTATCTAATCTTTCTTCTATTTCAATTTGTTCATATTCTGATAAGGGTTTATTTTCTTTTTCTAATTCCTTTATTTGTTTTTCAGTTTCATTTAGTGATTTTAAATAGTTTTTTAGCGATTGTGTGATCCCTCTTAAAACATTTTGTTCTGCAGAAAGTTTAGTCTGCTCGTTTGAAATTTGCTCACGAATAATAGCTTCGTCATTTTTAATTATATTTATTTGTTGCTCTATTTCTTGAATCTCGAGTATTATATTCTTAATCTCTTGTTGGATAGTCTGTTTATTTTCTGTTAACTCATTTATTTTACTATAAGTTTCTTGGATTAATTTTTCAATACGTTGCATATTTTCTACATACTGATGATAGCGACTCCATTTTTCTTCTTCTTTAATATCTTCGAGCTTTTTTCTTAATTGTTCAAGCTTTTCATATCTATTTTTTATTCTTTCCAGTTGCTGAAATTCTTTTTTTACTAATGCTAATTCTTTTCTTTTTCTGGTCAATTCTTCTTCAAGTACTTCTAAATTTCGATATGCTTCTTCTACATATTGAAAAGCTTTTCCTAAATCTTGAGAAAGATCAATAATAGCCCTAAATTTTTCATGCCCTTTCATATTAATTAGCATATTAACACTATGTTCTCTAATAAAAGAAAAATCGGAAGTTGGTAAGATTACTACAGACTTAGCTTCAGCTTCTTCCCATAACTCTTTAATTTCTTTGAATGATTTTCTTTTTCCGTTTATATACCACGTACTTTCATAAGTATAATTGCCCTTTTTATTTTGAAATGCACGAATTTTACGTGTAATAATAAGCTTCTCTTTCTTATTTTCATTGTTAACATCCAATTTTGAAAAAAGTCTTATGTTTTTAGAAATCAATGGATTATTTAATTCTGCAGAAAAAATAGCTTTTTTATTTTTATTAACTATTCTCTCAGTGATCTGGGGAAATTTTTTTCCTAAAACAGAGTCAACCCCTAACATTAGCATTAAACTATTGATTAAAGTACTTTTTCCGCTACCATTGGGACCAACATACAGGGTAACTGGCTTCCTAAAATTAACTCTTTGCTTATGGGAGAAAGCCCCAAAATTTTCTATTTCAAGCCAGTTAATTAAATACTGTTTTTCTTTCATTTAAACCCCATACTACTAATGTTTTTCATGAAACACTTACCTTATTCATTTTCTTCAGGAGCTAATTCTTCGTTAACCTATAGTTTCCCCAGTTTCTTCTTCAATTTCTTTAAATCTTTGCATTAATCTATTCATTATATCTTCAACGGTCTCAGATTCCATTGTTTTTTCTTTAATACCACTTCTATAAGTTGTTTTTTGCTTTTGTTTTGATAACGCGGTTAATTCATTAATTAAATCTTCTGTTTCTAAATGATACTCAGGTATACTTGAATGTGCTAATACCAGCTTTGACAATAGTGCTTTAATTTCTCCAATTGTTATTTGATTTATAGATGCTAAAGATGCTATTTTTTCCTCATTAATCTGAATTGGAGTTACTGCAAAAGAATTAATTTGAGTGACAATATTTTGAATGAATGATTTCATAGTTTCTTTTTCTGGAAAATCTGTAACAACTAAATGATGTTCTGGAATAACAAATTTAGAAATGAGATCGGGATAATTTCTTGTAGTAATTATTAACGCAGTGTTTGTTTCTTTACTAAGAGAAAATAATTCGCTAATTAATTCAGAAATAATTAATGTTTCATTAACATTATTATTTCTTAGATTAACTGCTTGTTGTAGGATGTTCTCAATAAAGACTACTATTTGTCTTCCTTCTTCATGTTTTTGGATTATTTCTTGTTTTAAAATTTCAATAATATTAATTATTGAAGACCGAAGATCTGAGATATTTTCAATCTGTTCTATAATCTCTGGTAGTTTTAAATTAAAAGCGATTACTTGTTTTTCTGATAAAATCGTCTTAACTAATGATGTCTTTCCAGATAACGATGGCCCAGAAACTATGATTAATTTTGTATTGGGTAATTCTAATTGATTTAATAATCTTTCATTTAAAGGCATTGAGTCAAGAATACTCTTTAATGTTTGTTTTTGGAGTTGAAGTCCGTATAAAATCGTTTTTTTTGGTTCTATTTTTAGGTCCTCTGGATATAATCTTACAAAATTAGAAGAAAAATCTATGTAATCAGTTATATTTCATTCCCCCGGCCAAATTCCTGTTTGTTTCCAATATTCGTAAGCAGTTATCCATGCAATAGTTCTTCCAATTACGGTATAAATAGTACTTCCTTCATACCACTTATTCTGTTGCATTATACATGGCTCGTTATGGCTGTATTTATGGTGGATTTTAGATAATATTTTTTGATTCAGAAAAAATACTTTTGGAACTTGAGAAGGCAACTTTTGAATAAAAATTGTTTGATAACGTGTTTTAGACATATCATGCCCAATTGCATGTAAAACAGTTCCCCATGCAGGAAATCCGTTATATAAACCAAACATTATTCCTACTTTAGGAAATCTTATTTTTGGTTTATCTAAATACGAATCAATTTTTTTCCATTCTAACTTACTTAATTGTGATTGATTAAGGCTCTTTTTTATGTCATGAGATAAAAATGCTGTCAAAGCAATGTCTCTTAATACCATCTTTATTACTGTTTGATTTTGTGCAAGAATATATTCTGTAAATTCTGGATTAGGAATAGTTGCTGTAAGTACTGTCCCCGATTTAGTTTTTTCAAATTGTTTTAAAGTATTTTTAGATACCTTAAACCCTACTTTTCCATTTCTAAAAGAAATTTTAAGTGACACCTTCTTTTTTTCTCCATTCTTATTAAGTAAAAAAAGAACTGAATTAAAATTTATGTTGGCATCTTCTTTGTACTGTTTATTCTTGTCACTTTCTGCTCTTTTGTATAATAGATTATTTTTATTTGATCCCTCTCCTTTTAGCATTTTATATAGATAATTAAGCTCTTCTAAAGCTTTTTCCATGTTATTTTTAGGAGTTAGTATATCGTCATTCATTTTTACCTTTGTCTTTTATTGATGTTGGTGTCTTATTATTCTTTTATTTTATTACCTTAAGCAAATTGTCCCCCTTGAATAGTGATGGTTGGTTCTTCTTGGATGGTTTTTGACGTTAATCTCCCAGTTTTTAAATCTACTTCTACTTGATCTACTTTTGATTTTACCAAGTCCTGTATTTTGAAGACGACTTCGCTTATTGATTTTTGGGTCATCACTTAATTTATCTACTTACCGGAATAAAAAATTACCTAACTTATTGTTTTTCAGTTATTGTTTTTCAGTGAACTACCCCTTTCTTTTGCTAGGGGCTTCCTGCTTCACAGAGGAGACTCTCTCCACAGGCGCTACGGGCCGTCCCAGCCCTGCAAGAAAAACATATACAAAAAAACATATGATGTTTTCGGCTTTCATTTAATCCCCTCCCTTCCAAAAGGGGATTTCCCGCAGAGAAAGTTAAAGAAAAAAGTTTGAAAAACAATTAAAATAAAGAAAACAAACATTCAAATTAAATCAAATAAATATACTCATTTGATGAAATTTCTTTCAAAAAGCAAGCATACTGCTTATTAGAGGTATAAATATGCATGAATTTTCCTTAGCCACTACTTTACTGGATACCATCTGGGAAATAGCAAAACAAAACAATATTACCAGAATTAAAAAAGTTGTAGTTAAATTTGGTATCTTCGCATTAGTAATGGAAGACCAATTTAAGTTTTCTTTTGATATGATTAAAGAGGAAGAAGAAATAACAAAAGATGCAGAATTAGAAATAATATGGGAAAATGGCTTAATTAAGTGTAATAATTGTGGCTACGAAGGAGAAACAAAGCCATTACCCGGGAGCGAATACGGTTTAGCATTATTGCTAAAATGCCCTAATTGCAATTCCTCAGACATCTCAATAATTAAAGGAACAGAAACATATATTGACAGAATTGAATTTTAATTTTTCTTGATGTTAATCTAGTATTAAATTTTGAGATGTAAAGCTAATTTTTTTAAAATAAGAATAATAGAACCGTCCATAAATAGAAAAAAAGGGTCGTACTATGAATCTAATTGAAGCATTAATGCTGATGGTATTAGGATTTTCTCTAGCCGCGCCATTAGGTCCTATAAACATGGAAATGATAAAACAAGCGCTTTCAAGAAATAAAGGATGGATCTTATCGATAATGATTGGTGTAGGTGCAATGACTGGGGACTTTATAATTGCTTTTACTAGCATGACCCTTGGAGAAGAATTTTTAAAGAATATTATTGGAAATTCGTTAATTAAACTATTCTTGTTTTTATTTAATTCCTTGATATTATCTTATATTGGTATAAGTGGTTTAAAAACAAAGATTTCTGAGAATGATTCTGAAATTAAAATTACTAAAAAAGATATAGAAAGCAATACTCGTCAAGACCAATTTTTAATGAAACTAATTCCAGCCCAGTATGGAAAAGGATTTTTGATTGTTGTGACTTCTCCTTGGAGCTATTTATGGTGGCTCTCTTTTGGTTCGTACTTATTATCTAGTGGAATAGAATTAAAAACTGTTAGCCAAAGAATTCTTGCGACAATATTATTTTTAACTGGGATTTTTACATGGGTAATTCTTTTTTCTGGGACATTAGGTATTTCTCAGAAAGCAGCAAGTCCTAAAGTCCTTAATATAATAACTAAAACAAGTGCAGGAATAATACTCTTATTTGCAATAAAAATTGCTTATGATGCTATAAAAATCATTTTAGAACTTTTTTTTAATAATTCTTGAAAAATATTATCTATATTTTTTACTTTCTCTGCGGGAAATCCCCTTTTGGAAGGGAGGGG
>JAMOVR010000340.1 GCA_027061945.1 Candidatus Heimdallarchaeota archaeon | reverse complement strand
AGATCATTGTGTGACATCAGAGAAACACTTGTACGGTTTGGTGATAAGATTATTTGGAATAAAATGGTTGAGATAGCCAATGAATGGGGAGTAATGGAGTGTTTAATCATTAGTTTAAAGTTGACTAGTGAAATGCTGGGACTACCTTTTGAAAAGGAAATAAAGAAGGTGGTCAATTTTTATGATATTGACTCAGGTTTGTTACAATGGGCTCGAAAACAGCTTTTTTTTGCAAAGAAGCCCTTTAAGCCAGCAGACAAGGAGCTTTCCCTTTATTTTTGGCAATTGTGGGATGACAGACCAATTCTCGAGAAGGTGTCTGCAGCGCGAAGGCTGCTTTTTCCACCTCGAAATGTTATGGCCCAGAAATATCTTTCGTCCTCATATACCAATAGAAGTTATCTCCTTTACCTGAAAAGATTATATAATTATTTGCTACCTTATTTTAAGACGATATGGAAAATCCTTATGAAGGATAATGACGTGTTGATAGAATTACACAGACAGAAGAAAGTATTTGAAATAAGAAGACAATTAGCAAGAACAGGTAAATGGATTCATCGTTAATTTTGTTGGAGGGTTAATGCAATTAGACAAAATAGCTTCTTGTGTAATTTTTGGTGGAACTGGATTTATAGGAACCCACTTTACTGATTATTTATTGAAATTAGACAATACAAAAAAGATTTTTTTGGCTGACCTAACACCTCCGGATCTTAAAGAGTTTCCTAGCAATGTTCAACAAGCATTTAAAACAGGTAATATCGAGTTTGTACAAATTGATGTAAGAAAGCCAATCCAGAATACTAAATTGCCAAAAGGTGTAGATTTAATACTGAACTTAGCAGCAGTCCACAGGGAACCAGGCCATGAACCAAAAGAGTATTTTGAAACAAATCTTCTCGGTGCAGAAAATGTATGTAATTGGGCAGAAGAGGTGGGCTGCAATTTTATTGTTTTTACAAGTTCTATAGCCCCATATGGGCCTACGGAAACACCTAAGACGGAAAATTCCCTTCCTGTCCCTCTTACTCCATATGGTGCTTCAAAGCTTGCAGCAGAAAAGATTCATATTGCTTGGTGTAAAGCTAATTCAAAAAGAAAGCTTTTAATAGTAAGGCCAGGTGTAGTTTTTGGCCCAGGAGAAGGTGGCAATGTTACTAGGCTAGTGAAGGCAGTTATTGGACGATACTTTGTTTACATGGCTAATAAAGACAAGAAAAAAGCAGGTGGTTATGTTAAGGAGCTTTGTCATACAATTGATTGGGCAATGAAATTTATGGAAGAAAAGCATAAGAATTTCATTTTATATAATTTTTCTTTAAATCCTCCTCCCACAGTTGAAGAATATGTTTCAACCATTTGTAAGGTTGCAGGAATAAAGCGGCGTTTTCTTTCCGTCCCCTATATAATATTAAAGTTTGCTGCCTATCTAATCAATGGATGCCTGAAACCTTTTAATATTTCCCATCCTTTTGACCCTGTAAGAATAAAAAAACTAGTACGCTCTAATAACATAATTCCTGAATTTTTAGTCAAGAACGGTTACAAATTTAGATACACTCTTAAAGAAGCTATGGAAGATTGGAAAAAAGAGAAGCCTGCTGACTGGAAAATATAGGTGTTTGGTTCCGCTAGCTTCATAAAACAGCTCCTTAAGTTGGCATTATAATAATTGAGGCTTATTATATAAGAAAGACTATTGGAGAATCTTTGATGAAAAGATTTGTCAATATATTGATTTTATCAATAATTACAACTTGCTTGTGTGCTTCTTTGACATTTGCAGGCTCTTTTACTCAAAAGGACAGAGAGCTTCTCATCAGACTTGAAGAAAGGTTGAATGGGATAGACAAACGTTTTGAGCAAATAGACAAAAGATTTGAGCAGGTGGCTAAACGCATTGAAGAGCTGAGACAAGATATGAATAAGCGCTTTGAACAAGTAGATAAACGTATTGAGGAGTTAAGGCAAGATACAAATAAGAGGTTTGAAGAACTAAGGCATGATATGAACAAGAGGTTTGAGCAGGTGGACAAAAGATTTCAGGAACAGAATAATTTGATGATGGTCATAATTGGTGCTTTTGCTGCAATTGTGGCTGCTACCATCGTTTTTGCCATTTGGGACAGGCGCACAATGATCCGCCCTTTTGAGGATAAGGTAAAAAAGATCGAATCTGACATATCAATGGGCAATAAAAAGCTTGAAAAGCTTATTGCAGCCCTTCAGGAATATGCCAAGAAAAATGAAGAAGTAGCAAAGATTCTTCGTACTTTTTCGCTCCTTTAGTTGTTTTTTACTGGTAAGATTGTCAAGAGGATTTCTAACACTTCAACTTATTTCGATACTAGAAGAAAAAAGTCCATTGATTTGGAATTTTTTAGAATAAGTTGGAATTATTGATTTTTATATAAGTTTTAGTTGTTTAATTTTGGACGTGAATAAAAAATATTATTTTTTCATACCTATTATAACAATCTTTGTTATATTAATAACATATTATCTTTTAGTACCTAATAAAGGCAATTCTCTTAATCCTCAAAATTTTATTAAAGTTATGGATTTTAATATTGGCGGCTTCCCTATAATACATTCTCCCTCAATAGAAGAAGTTGTTAAGATAATACAATTAGAAAATCCTGATATAGTTTTTCTTCAAGATGTAGGTAGTATACAAAAACTTAAGAAAATATCATCCTTATCAAAGTTAAACTATTATTTACCACAGGTAGTTAAAAAGAAATCTGTAAGTGTTGCTATCCTAGCGCGCTTTCCATTACTGTTTAAAAAAAAATTAATTTTAAAAAATAGAAAAAAAATTACTCAAGTAATCTTTGGTGAAATTAGTTTCAAAAATCGAAAATTACTGCTCATTTCTACTGAGTTATCAAATATTTTATTAAAAGTTGACAGGAATGGTAAACTTATAACGAATAAAGCTAGATTATTAGGAATTGTATTGAGGGAAACTTTTTTAGAAAATTATCGTAGTAAAGAAGCAGAACAGCTTCTGCATGAAATAAAGAAATTCAAAGCCGATTACATAATAATGGCGGGCGATTTTCATAGTTTACCATTTTCTCTAGCAATTAGAAAGATAAGAGCCAATTTTAAGGATTGTTCCTGGCTGAACAAATCCTTTTTTCAAAGTAGTATAAAGACAAAATTTTTATTTTTCCCAATAAAAGTAGATTATATATTTGTGTCCAACAATCTTGAATGCTCAGGCACCAAAATATTGCAAGAAAGTCCAAACGATCACTTTCCTATCGTAACAAATATTGCATTTTAAAGGCTACTGAGGTGGGAGCATTTTTTAAGTGAACCCATGTCAACTTGGCACATTCATAATTTGGGCTTATTATATTTTTAAGAAGAGATAGATTTTGGAGCATCTTTATGGAGAATCCAGCACTTGAAGCCAGAGTTAATAATCTAGAATTGGAAGTCAACGACCTAAAGACAATACTTGGCAATTTTATTCTCCACACTGAAAATGCACTCCTTCGTTTAGAAAGTGAAATGTTGGCCTTCAAAGACGAGATGCGCGAATTCAAGAATGAAATGCGAGAGTTCAAGAATGAAATGCAGGATTTCAAAGATGAGATGCGTGAATTCAAAGATGAAATGCGGGATTTCAAGGATGAGATGAAGGAATTTAAAGATGAGATGTTGGAATTCAAGGACGAGATGAAGCTATGGCGTGATGAAGTTGATAAAGAACGAAAGGAGATGAACAGAAAGTGGGGAGATCTGGCAAACAAGATGGGAACTTTGGTGGAGGATATATTTGCTCCTGGTGTGCCAGATATTGCCCGAATTTACTTTGGATGTGATGATATTGAAGATTATATGGTAAGGCGCATAAGAAAAAAGCCTGGTTCTAAAGATATAAGAAAAGAATTTGATATTATTGCCGTTTGCAAGGATAAAGTTATTTTAGTTGATGTTAAGTCCACTGTAAGACAAAGTTATGTAGACAACTTTGAGCAATTTGTAAAATCTGGCTCTTTTCATGAATTTTTCCCAGAATATAAAGATAAAAAACTCATTCCAATCTTTGCCTCCCTTTATTTGACTGATGAACAAGTAAAAGATCTTACTAAAAGGGGGCTTTATGCCATGGCTATGAGTTCTGATGCTATAGATATTTTAAACTTTAAAGAGATTCAAATCTGACAGATCACCTCTTGCGATTTACTGTTGAGTTTTGCAAGAGACATAGCTTAACCCCCTCAATCTTTTGATTTACCAAAAAAGTAAAGCAAAAACTGGTTGCACTCAATAATATTTATGTGTCACGTTTTGCTGGGTTTATGACACAGCCCATTAAATTGGCATTACCATAATTTATGGTTTATTATATAAAAAATACTATTGGAGAATCTTTGATGAAAAGATTTGTCAATATATTGATTTTATCAATAATGACAACTGGTTTGTGCGCTTCATTGACGTTTGCAGATTCCTTTACACAAAAGGACAGGGAGCTTCTCATCAGGCTTGAAGAAAGGCTGAATGGGATAGACAAGCGCTTTGAGCAGATAGACAAGCGCTTTGAGCTAATTGATAAGCGTATTGAAGAACTAAGACATGATATGAACAAGAGGTTTGAGCAGGTGGACAAGAGATTTCAGGAGCAGAATAATTTGATGATAGCCATCATAACTGCCTTTGCGGCGATAGTAGCTGCAACTATTGGCTTTGCCTTGTGGGACAGACGCACAATGACTCGCCCTTTTGAAGATAAGATCAAGAAAATAGAGTCGGATATATCCATTGGCAATAAAAAGGTTGAAAAGCTCATTGCAGCCTTACAAGAATACGCCAAGAAAAATGAAGAGGTGGCCAAGATTCTTCGTGCCTTTTCACTTCTTTAGCGGGAACTTTTTTAACCAGTAGATTTTTTCCATTAAAAAACTTCATATAGTTTTTCTCACTCTTTTTGACGTGTTCCCTTTTTCAGCAGCGGATACCATTGCTATTTTGGTGAATAATTTGACAAAATGTATATCAATTTGTAGAATAATTTGCCAAGATGGATATTAGTTATTTGGCAGAGTTAAATGAACTGGCTCGTCAAGATGTCGGAAGATATAAGCGCAGGCGTTTTCTTTATAACAAAATACATTCCGAGCTTGGAAAACATTTTATCCCAAATT
>JAMOVR010000339.1 GCA_027061945.1 Candidatus Heimdallarchaeota archaeon | reverse complement strand
CGATCTCTTCTAATTTCTCAATGTACGTAGCAACAACGGGCTTACCAACAAATGTGCTACTTCTTGACCAAATGTTCATGGAATTAGATGGATGGTTTGTTAATGCAACTAATAATGCCTTATTAGACTGGGACTCAACAACAACAGATGCTCTACTACTTAGCATTCCAATACAAGGCGTTACGGGTGCCGCAGTAGAATTTCACTTACAGTCAAACAATGGAATGCCAACATTTCTAGCTCAGGCATTAACTGCTGTTCTTAGTACAGTATTTGCAGGAGTACAGCCTACTACTTTAAACGTAGCTACTATTTTGAAAGATGATGGAAGAACTGCCAAAATGCTTATTGGATCTGCAAACGCTACTTATTGGAGTATCATGGCAAAATATTTCCAAGAAAAACCATTCTTTACATTGAATCCTGGAGACTTTGAAGTACAACAAGTAGTAGTTGCGGCTGGGACTCCCTATGAACATAATGAATATGTTTTATCAATTGATGTTTCCTCAATAGCCCCACACACAACAACAAATGTATCTTGGGCATTAGAAAACATCCCTGCAGAAAATGATTCATTCGTCCTACCACAACTGGCCGTGAAACAATATGTTGATGAAAATAGTACCTCCCATAATTATGCGGTAATCTCTGGCAATACCTTTTCAGTAGCAGATGTATTTAGATTCATTTTCGACAAAATCGGTTTTGACGGAAGATTTGCAACATTACCATATGTACCTTCTGACATGAGATTATGGCTACCTGGAGATGCGACTGACAAACTTGCAATCGGTGCTATCTTTAGCTACGATGATTCTAATGGATTTGGCTATTTTGGTATTACTAATGGTATTAACTTCCAATATGGGGATGATGAGGCAGTATTAGTTACTGATCTTTCTGCAAATGGAACAATTTTCCATCCTGGAGATGGTATTAAGTTTACTGCAAATATTGAAAATATTGGAGATGCAAACGCAAGTGACGTAACTGTTTACTTTTACCATGCTCAACTTGACCGTGGATGGAGACTACGTAGAATTCAATTAATGGCGTCTGTTCCTGCTCCTAATATTGCTGCAGGGGCAAGTGTAACGATAAACTATGAAACTATTGCTGATTCTTACTTAGGTTATCATCCTGTCTTTGCAGTAGTAGAATTTACTACTGAAAAAGGACAAGTTGGGAGACAAATTGTGAATTTTGCTAATCTTAGTGACCCCATTAATTGGGTTGACGGTGGAGAAACAAAAATTTTGACATTCAGCAATTTATTCGGTGGTTTGCTTATTGGAGATCCCTCAATGAAACCATCATTTCCACAGCCTGTAATTAATCAAAGGACTTCAGTTTCCCAAATAAATGACGATGGGCAATTCACATACACAATTGAAGTGACAAACGATGGAAATGCACCTACTAATGTCACTATTGTTCAATATTACAATGCTACTGAATTAGAATTTGTTTCAGCAACAGTATCGAAAGGAAGTGGTAGTCAGGCATCTACAACGCCGCTCGCTTCATATTCCACAGACAGTATTCCTCTAGCTCCTGGAGAAACAGTAACAGTAACAATAACTTTCAAACTTCTTGTTAATCAACAAGTAATCATACCACCAGCTATTGTTGTTTACACCAGCATGTTTGAAAGTGAACTTGGAGATCATCCTGTATTAGGTCTCCCAGGATTTAGTGCTGGAGTGTCTGCAAGTGCATCATCATTATTAGAACTTGCTGGAATCAAGCTAAGTGCTGACGCACAAGCTACTGGATCTGCTGAAGAGCAAGCTACTGGACAACAAGACTACACTTCTTACAGCAGTAGCACTGCTGTAGGAGCAAATATTGCCACAACATCCACCGACGTTACTGGAAGGCAATTATTTACCGGTTCTAATGAGTTCTTAGCTGTAGCTGTTTTCGGTATTGCAGTAGTAGGCCTATTAAAAAGAAAAAAGCTCTAAAAAATAGTCCTTAACACTACTTAAAATTGAAGGAAAGTTGATCTTTCCTTCTTATCTCCTCCGATCATATTTTTTAATAAATTGAAATTTTGAGATTTATCATTCTTTTTTATTTTATTAAGGCATGATATTTTTTTCAAACATGATTAAGAAAAAAGTAATGTCAATTTCAAAGGGATTATTAAGAACGACCTCCAATAACATTTTCAAATGAAAATAAAAGTCGTTCCCAAAGAAATCAAAGGCTTGCGAGACAACTATATACTGTTTAATCCAGAGTTCCTGTCAAAACTAAACATTACCGCCGGAGAACTATTGAAGGCATATCCCTACTCTGAGGGTTTTTATGTTATCTCCTCCGATATAGTAGAAGATGGACAAGCATATTTACATCCAAAATATTTTGAAAAAAACCATTGGGAGCCTGAAAAAATACTCAATTTCGAGAAGTTTAGTGTAGAGAACTTTGTAGACATCATACAGAGAAAAGTAAATGGTAAGAGTTGGACTCCTACAGAAGTTCATAGCATAATAAAAGCTATCGATAATAATTGGCTAACACCTAGTCAGTTAGCAACGTTTGCAACTGCCTGTGAAATAAATCATCTTACAGATGCAGAAACAGTTAGTGTTGCAAATGCATTTTATGAGTTTTCTGCCAAACTTAATCTTAAAAGGGGTCCTGTAGTAGATAAGCACTCAATTGGTGGTATTCCCGGCAATAGAATCACCCCAATAATGGTTCCAATAATTGCTGCTGCAGGTTTAACAATACCAAAAGTATCAACCAGAGCAATTACGTCTCCGGCAGGAACAATAGACTCCGTTGAGTTAATTATGGATGTTGACTTTACACCTGAAGAAACTACTGAGATAGTAGAAACTACCGGTGGTTGTATTGTAAATGGAGAAACCGTAGGCCTTGGTCAAACCGCCGACAAACTAATCAAAGTCCTTAAAGAGGTCCATTTAGATCCGAAAGAATTAATGATCGCTTCTATTTTAGCTAAAAAATCTGCTGCAGGCTCTAAATACGTATTAATCGATCTTCCAACTGGGAGAGGAGCCAAGCTCCCTTCAAAACAGGAAGCTCGCACACTTGCCCACCTGTTTTCAAGAGTAGGACACGAGCTAGGTCTGCATGTAGAAAGCGTAATTAGTCCTGGAATTAAACCTATTGGAGAAATGATTGGTCCAGCATTAGAAATGAAGGAAGCTCTTCGAATTTTAGAAGGAAAACCAGCTTCACTTTCATTAAGAAGAAAAGCAATATCACTCTCTGGAATTATTTTTGAGATGGTAGGTCTTGCTGACCGAGGAATGGGTGCGCAAGTAGCAGAACAATACCTCGATTCTGGAAAAGCATTTAATAAATTGAAGGAGATTATTGAAGCTCAAGGAGGAGATCCAAAAATAACTTCTGAAGATATTCCTGCCGCAGAATACAAAGAAACAGTAACAGCCACAAAAGACGATGTAGTATATACTATTGATTCTAAAGCCCTTAGACTTATTGCACACACGGCAGGTGCACCTCAAGATAAGTTTGCAGGCGTTGTACTTTACGTAGATCGAGGAGAAGAAATAAAGAAAGGAGAGCCCTTGTTTGAGATACATGCTAGCTCTAGTTCGAAACTTGATCAAGCACTTGCTGTTGCAAAAGAAAATCCTCCGTTAGTGTTAGAAAAAATGGTATTAGAGCATATTACTGATGTTGTATAAGATAAGATTAATAACTTAAGCAATTATTTTTTTTAAAAAATTCTTTTTATTGGAAAGAATTGGTGTGCGACTGTGGTATTAATATTGTTACATTCTCAATTAAACAAAATTAAAAAACATGCCAAAGCAACATATCCAGAAGAATGCTGTGGTATACTCATTGGGATTTCAGGAAAAAAAGCCATAGTTAAAAGAGTGTTACCTACTAAAAACATTTTTAAAGGCGATAAGAAGAAAGGCTTCGAAATAGACCCTTTAGCCCTCGCAAAAGCAGATGCTGAAGCAGAAAAAAAAGGATGGGAAATAATTGGTGTTTATCATTCTCATCCTAATTGTCCTGGACGCCCCTCAAAGACCGATCTGAAACAAGCATGGCCTGGGATCTCTTATTTTGTTATTTCTGTTATAAATGGTAATCCGGGGGATTATTCTTCGCATCGTTACAATCCTGAAATAAAAAAATTTGTCGAAGAGCCGGTAATTGTTTTAAGGGAAGAAGAATAACTTATCGCACTATTTTAAGAAAACTAAATAAGAACAGCTGTCCTAATATGAATAATGAGTAGTGAACCGAGACAATATGTATATCCTCCTGCAATTTATGCGGCGTTTGCTAGAATATCTAATGTTAGTCTCGGTTTCAGGTTAATCAATGTTGATCCACCATTCTTCACAATAAATATTCCGTATGAAGAAAACAGAAATCAAAAGCTTATAACACGCTTACTAGAAAAACTAGCAGAATCAATAACAATCATTAATGAAAAATACAATGTTAATGCTCGAAGTGATATTTTACCGGAAATAAGAATTGACTTTAAGCAAACTCCAGATAATAACCAAATCATTATTATTGGTTTTGAACTAATTCCACCATCTAAAATGTTGGGATTACTTGACCTTGTTGTCTGGCATGCAATTACATATGTTACCGGGAAAAAGCCATCTGAGACACCTAAAGGGCGAGAAATGATAGACAAATGGAAACAAAGGAAAAAAGCATTTGTAAAATATATAAATTCTTTACCTCGAGAAAGGGGTATTCCTCCAAAAAATGCTAAATGTGCGATTTGCGGCAAAGACGCAGTAAAAGAACAGATATGGTATTTTCAAGACTTAACAGGAAAGCACGAAATAAGAACCCCTGTTTGCGTAAAACATGCGTCAAAATTAATTTAGAACGCATTAATCATCTATTTTTTCAGATTTTTTAGATTATATTATTACTTATTATTAGGTGCATCTTGTAATGCCTTTATTGCTGGTAATGTTTTTCCTTTTAAAAATTCTATTAGAGATCCGCCACCGCTACTAACAAAATCCATTTCATTCATTAGATCGAGTATTGAAAGAGCTGCTAGGGTATGTCCTCCACCAGCAATAGAAAATGCTTGGGAATGAGCAATTCCATTAAAAACAACTTCTGTTCCTTTTCTAAATTCTGTTTCTTCATAAACACCCATTGGTCCGTTTAAAAAGACTGTTTTGGATTTAGCAATTGTTTCTAAAAATACTTCTGCAGTTTCAGTTCCGATGTCCTTAATAGGATATTTGGCTATTTCTGGGTCATCTTTTTTAACTTCTTTTCTAAGAGAACCAACATCTAAGGCCACATCAATAATGTCTATCCAAGCAGTTGTTTGTTCTTTTAATTCTTTCATTTTATCGATTAAATCCACAACTTTGAATTTTTCTAAGATCTTCATGTTTACACCAATGTCTATTCCTTCAGCTGCCAGAGCAATGGTAACTAAAAGTCCTCCAGGAAGAATGTAGTCTGCCTTATCCGCCTTAATAAAATGTGCTGCAACATCTAAAGAATCATCTATTTTTGTTCCTCCTAATACAAGAGATAATGGTTTTTCTCCCTCTTTAACTTTCGATAACATCTTTACTTCTCTTTCCATAACGATTCCAGCATAGCTATCCATTATTAATGGAAAGGCAACAAGACTTGTTTGAGCACGATGAGCAGCTGCGAAAGCATCATTAACATAAATATCCGCTATGGAGGATAATGTTTTTACTAACTCTGTTTTTGATAATTCTTCTGGCGTTGCTTTCTTAAGCTCATCAGGATGTTTTCTGATATTATCTAACAACAAGATTTCACCATCATTCAAATTTTTTATTGAGTTTAATGCTTTGTCTCCAGTAATATCATCTACAAAACGCACTGGGAAATTAACATATTGTTTTAATTTTTCGGCATGCATGTCTAAAGAAGTAAAATCGGATGAACCTGGGCGACCCTGGTGTGCGATTACTACTACTCTAGCACCTTTTTCAGCCATAAACTGAAGAGTCTTACTATGCATTTGAATTCTAGAATCATCCGCAATTTTTCCATCTACTATTGGAGAGTTGAAATCGACTCTTACTAATGCAATTTTTCCTCTAAGTTCCACATCTGATAATGTTTTAAATGGTAAAGTCATCAAGAATTAATAATTAAGATGATTTTTAAAAAAATCACCAAATAAGTATACTAATTCAAGATAATAAAAAAATAAAAAGGCAAAACTACGTTTTTTATAATTTACGCCATGGATCAGTTAACTTGCTTACTATGGAATAAGAAATAATAAAACAGGAAATGGATATTAAAATTCCTAAAAATAACGTTAAAAATCCTAATATTGAAGAACTTACACCTAAAGCTATTTGGAAAAATCTGTTTGCTTCATTCATTAATTCTACGGGAAATACAAATATCCCTAATAATAATATTGTAGGAAATTGCTTGAAAAACAAGTAATTTATGGAGTCTCTTTGATCAAGGGGCATCCATTTAATCAAATTATTTAACATTATGAATAAGTATACGCCCAATGTAGTTAATATCATTAGTAAAAAGTTTGCCAAAAAATAAATGCCTAAAATTTTTTTTACCATATCAAACCATGGTCTTTCTATTTTTGCTCTTTCTTTTGCAAATTTGTAAAGTGTCTCGATATTTTGTCTTTTTTTACCTTTATTTTTCACACATTCTTCTCTTGAACATAAATACCACCCAAATCCCCATAAACTTGCAGTTTTTTTGGTGGTGTAAAGGCCACAAGCATTACATTTCCTTGCGTGTAATTCACACGCAACACCTGTTTCGACTTCATAAACCCCCGGGCGACGATTACAAACAATGCATAATTCTTTAGACATTCTGAAAATATTAGCGTCAGCATTGATAAAAAGGTTTAAGCTTTGATTTTTAAAAAGCTATTAATAATAAACGCAAACGAATTTTTTTGCGTTAATGTAATGTTTGTTTAATTCAGGTATTCTTAATGAGAAAGGCTTTTGGGGAAGAACCCCTAATGTTTGTGTAGGAGATTAAAGATGCCACTCGAAATAGGTTTTCATTTAAAAACCAACGAACCGATTACTCTACCTAAAAATGCGTTAAAAAGGCATATTGTGGCTTTAGGTGCCTCTGGCAGTGGTAAAACTGTTATGGGTAAAGCAATTATTGAAGAATGTGTAAGAGAGGGTATCCCAGTAATAGTGATTGATATTCAAGGAGATTTAGCAAGTCTAGCAATTATGGGAGATAAAAAAACGGTAATATCAAAAGGCACTCCCGAAAGGATATATGAAGAATATAAAAATAAAGCAGCAGTAGCAATATATACTCCCGCTTCTAGAAAGGGCATACCAATCAGTATTAACCCTTTAAAAGAGCCTCCGGAAGGTATTGATGAGGAAGACCGTATTTTATCAATAGATGCTACTGTTTCATCGATTTTACCATTTCTAGGATATGATGAAAGTTCTGATGCTGGAAGTCTCGTTAAAGACTATTTATTTGTTCTTTTACAAAGAATATGGGAAAAAGGTGAAAAACTAGAAGGATTTTCGGATTTATCAAAAGCCATAATGAATGACTTTAATTATTTAAAAGATGATGAATTGACCCTACTTACAGATAAAGAAAAAGAAAAATTGGCTCGTAAAGTTAGAGGACTTACCGTAGGTGCTGATTCTTTATTGTTTAACTTAGGAATACCTTTAGATATGGACAGGCTT
>JAMOVR010000338.1 GCA_027061945.1 Candidatus Heimdallarchaeota archaeon | reverse complement strand
TTGTCATGGGCACCTAAAGATAAGGTTCCTGTAAATATTCTATATTTAAACACTTTACATAGAGAAGAAGATAAGCATTCCTTTATAGCAGTAATCGCACAAGAAACTTATCGTTGGATGCTTAAAAACCCATCTAGAAAAGTTCAACTAATTTTCTTTATCGATGAATTAGCGGGACTGGTTCCTCCACACCCATATAATCCACCAACTAAGAAATACATCCAATTACTAATGAAGCAAGCAAGAAAATATGGCGTGTCAATGATGTTAGCTACACAGAATATTTCTGATGTAGATTATAAATCCCTTGCACAAGTATCTACTTGGTTTTTAGGTAGGATGATGACTCAACAAGATTTAGGAAAAGTAAAGCAAATTATTGAGTCTATAAGTCCAACAGAAGTAGAGCACATTATCCAGCAACTACCAAAACTTAGCGTAGGAAAATTCATGTTATTATCTCCCGATAATTTTGACTCTGTCCAACCAATGAAAGTCCGTTGGTTAGTTACAGATCATCGTACTCTGGACGATACCGAAGTAAAAGAAATAATGGATCGATCTGGATATCGTAAATTATTTGAAAAGTTCGAGCCTAGTGAAAAAGAAAAAGATTCTATCGCTAAATCTACTGTTATTGATTCACACAATATTATTGTAGATGAGGAACAACCTGAAGAAGAAACAAAGAAAATTGAAAAGGGTAACATTAATCAGATAATAAAACAACTTGAAAAACGACCTGAGGCATTAAGCATTGAAGAAATTGCTGAATTATCAAACACATCCAAGAACAAAGTTCAGTCTACAATAAAAGAACTGGTAAAACAAGGAAAATTAGCACAAGCAAAATATAAAGGAAAAACAGTATATTATAATCCTAAATTTAAGTTAGACCCCGAAAACTATATAGTTGGACAAGTATATCGTTTCCCACTAAAATATACGTTAACAAAAGCAAAGTCTTATATTAAAAAAGAAGGAATGAAAAGGATCTTAGGGGTCGTATCAGAAAAGATAGTTGAACAACCAACTCTTTATTACGTACCATTTTGGAGAATTCCAGTATTTAGAGAAACAAGAAAAGGTCCTGTTGTGTTCAAGGCCATAGGTATAGGAAAAAAAGTCAAGGAACGAATATATGTTTATGTTAATGCATTAACTGGAGAAGTTTATATTATGGACGATGGAAAATTCAAACCTGTCGTAGAAGAAGTTAATCTTTCAAAAATAAACACTCCTCCCAAAAAAGAAATAAAATTCGAAAAAATGTTGAAAGGAACTATTCGTGGAAAAGATCTTTTACCGAGAATGTCTAGGGAAGAAGCAGTAGAACAAGTTCGCTTAATCTTGGCTCCTGAAATAGCAGATGACGAAAATCCCGCGTTAGTGTATCTTCCATTGTGGGAATTCCATTTACAAGACAAACAAATCCCTGATGAAGAACGCTATTTATGGATGGATGGGTACATCGGAACGATCTTTACGGATGATATTACTGCACAGGCAAGATTCGAACAGGACAATTCTTGACAATTAAACTATAAATTATAAATCCTAATTAAAAGCAGAATTAATTAAAATCTTTTAAATTCTTTCTTATAGCCTTCTATTTCCCCAAAAATGATTTATTCAATAACGTAGTTTAATTGGTAGGAAAGGTGAAAATATGCCACCAGAAAAAAAAGATGAGAAAAAAACAAAAAAACCAACCGCTACAAAAAAAACAAGTAATATTACTAAAACATCATCATCCACTAAAACCAAAGAACCTGTTGTAGTTGAGAAAAAAGAGCCACAATTTAACTTGAGAGACGGTTGGACAAAAGAGGATTGGCAAGCAATATGGAACCTTATTAAAGGATTTTTCATAGGAATATTCAAGATAATTTTCTCTCCAATATTATGGTTTTTCAATTGGATTGCTAAAACAATCCATTTCCTTCGTGTTCCTGGAGACAATACACGTCCATTAACTGATGAAGAGCGGTATTATGTTGAATCCATACCAGTAGTAATAATCTTAACAGGGCTCTTATTTGGGATTATTCTAGGTATCGTTGCATTATTTGAGATAAATGATTTCCTGAAAAAATTGTTCTCATTAGGATTTACAGATGCTGTAAAGCAAATATGGAGCTGGGTAATTGCTCTATTCAAATTTATTTGGTGGTTATTAGTAGTCATAGTCAAGGGTATCTGGCAAGTTATTGATGCAATAATTTCGTTCTTTAATGCAATTGTAAAAAGCCCATTTATTGCCATAATAGTCCTAGGAATAACAATAATGGTGTTGATCCTGCTTTATCTTGTACTAACAGAATTAGAAATTTTTAACAGGCTATGGGCAAAAATTGCTGATGTATTTACTTGGGTAATGAAAAAACCCCAAGATCTATATGCAAAAATCGTTAATGCAATTCGTAAAATGAATCATTATATTACTCAATGGGTGGTTGGAGGCAATAAATTGAATGAAAGAAGTCATAAATTCTTCAAAAAAGTGGTCAGTGCAGTACTTGCCTTTGCTTTCTTTTTCCTCTTAATTGCTGGGACAATTGCTTGGCAGTCAGAACAACTACATAATACTGAGGAACCCATCAAAGTTTGTTTATTATTCTCGTTCTTAGCAGGTTTTATCATGTTCAGACTAACAGTGGAAACACTTAACTTAGTTGCAAGGGGCAAATACAGAATACCTCCAGTGCAAAATAAAGAATAAATAAATAAGAATACCCAAAACTTTTCATTCTTTTATTTTACATTTAAAAATTGAAAAAATAAAATAATGATTCTTTGGTGGACTATTAAAAATGAGCTATTCCTCAGTTAAAGACAATAGTTATAAGATCTATAATGCTAAATATGAAGATTTACCGCATATACTCGCCATTTGGAGACATACATTAGAAGAACACGAGAAAATGGAGCCTGAACATTATTCTTGTTGTGAAGATGCATTAAGAGTATATGCAGATATCCTTAAAATTGCGATTAATAGTTCTCAACATTATGTAAAAGTAGTAAAAAGTGATGATAATTTAGTGGTCGCCTTTTTATATGGCTATATACGTAGTTTACCTCAAGTTTTTAAACCAAAACTACAAGGCTATATCTCGGACATTTCAGTAGACAAGAACCATCAAAAGAAAGGATTAGGACAGCTAATATTCAAAGACTTTGTAAAATGGGCCATGTTAAAAGGTGCAACTTCAATAAGTCTAAATGTTCACATTAAAAATAATGCTGCAATACAATTTTATGAAAAACTAGGCTTGAAAAAACAAATGTTTATAATGAGAGCATCAATTAATGAGATAATGTCTGAAGAAGGTTTTCATTAATCATTTTATTATAATTATTTTATGTGTTAAATACCTTAATTTACATAAGATTTACATAAAAATAAAAAGTAGTTAAATTCTCTAGTTGCTGATTATTTGTTTCAAAAAAATTCTAGTTTTGTGGTTAACAATCATCCTAAATAAGAAGTCTAATTAATATCTATCTTATTCTTTAATTAGAAATGGAACTCAATTATTGTCCCTACTGTGGTCACGAACTTAAACGAAGTAATTTACGTTACTGTCCTTATTGTGGAAAGAAACTACCTTCCCCATCTTCATCCCAAAATCCAGTCCAAACTACTTCTACTTTAAATGAAAAAAAGGAACAAAAAAATGAGCTTGTCCAAAAATCACGAGAAGAAAAAATCCCCAGTAATCAAGTAATGCAAAATAATCAGATGAGTAATAGTGTTATTCCAGAGAAACAATGGTCTGAGCAATATCAGCAATCTACAATGTTCTCATCACCTTACGATATTACTAAGACTCCTATTTACCCTAAAAAACCAAAAATAAAGTTTTATAGTGAAAAAGACTTTAAATTCTTAGGATATTATTTTGTAGGAGTTTTACTAGGTGTTTTCTTCCGATTTCTTCTTATTAATGATTCTTTACCCAAAAGCTCAGATTTACTGGATTTTCTGAGAATATCAATTTTAGTAACAGTAATCTCATATTTATCAATAAGATATTCTCTCTTTAGATATGGTATTTTTATTGAACCAAGAGTTGAAAAAGAATATGCTTTTCAAGTGACCTTAGCAACCACGTTCTTTCTTGGTTTTGTTCCTGATGTTTTTGATCTGAAAGAGAAAAAAAGCTTATCAAAAGAAAAAAAAGGCCGCATAGCGACAGTATTTGTATTATCACTGTTTGGGGCAGGTCTTATACTAATGATCTTTGGAACATTAATTTTTACTTCGCCCCCAAATAACACGTTATTTATTATTTTATTCGGAGAAAAAACCGGTTTTTCAAGCCCAGCGTTTATCAGCGGAGAAATATTAATGGCATCTTCTTTTTTGTTAAATTTAGACACCTCATTTGGTTTTGGCAGTGAAATAAAAGAAGTTCATCCCAAAATAAATGGGTTCCTAAAGACTGGAGTAGTAATTATTTTGTTCTTATTAATAAGCAGTTATGCGGGGAACATATTTTCAATAACTTAAAAACGAGGTAGTGCTCAAATTAAACAGAGGCGTTAAAAATGTCAAATGAAGAGTTATCTATAAAAACAGTTTCAGAGAAACTGAATCTTGCAATCAAAGAAATAGAAAAGGTAATTGTGGGCCAAAAAGACATTGTTGAAGGTACTTTACTAGGTTTGCTTTCGAATGGCCATGTATTATTAGAAGGTGTTCCTGGTGTGGGTAAGACATTACTCGTACGAGCACTTGCTCATTCAATATCTGCGGACTTTAATAGAATCCAATTTACACCTGATTTAATGCCTAGTGATATCACTGGTGTTACAGCGTATAATCCAAACACAGGTGAATTTTACTTTAAGAAAGGACCCATCTTTACAAATATCTTATTAGCTGATGAGATTAATCGTGCACCTCCAAAAACACAAGCAGCAATGTTAGAAGCAATGCAAGAAAGACAAGTATCTATTGACGAAAAAACTTATTCTCTGGATCGACCTTTCCTCGTTGTTGCTACTCAAAATCCTGTCGAACAAGAAGGTACTTATCCTCTTCCTGAAGCGCAACTTGACCGCTTTGTTTTCAAGTTATTAGTTGACTATCCTTCTATTGATGATGAACTAGAAATAGTGGCAAGATTCACTGCAGGAGAGGATGCATATCAAAAGCTACAAACATTAAATCCTGTTCTTAAAAAAGAAGACATTGTTAAAATACAACATTATCTCAGAGAAAAAATCAAATTAGAAAAAGAAGTAATGGAATACATTGTAAAATTGGTTAATGCAACTAGAAAAAGTGAAGAAGTAGAAATAGGTGCGTCACCTAGAGCTAGCCTCTGGCTTGCTGTTACTGGAAAAGCAAATGCTCTTCTCTCAGGAAGAGAATATGTTACTCCTGGAGATATTCAAAAGGTAGCTCCAATGGTTATGAGACACAGAATAATCATTAAACCAGAGTGGGAATTCGAAGGTATTACTTCTGACTCTATCATTCAAAGAGTCCTAAAGTATGTAGAACCTCCAAGTATTGAATAGCGTCACACATTAACCTAAAAAAAGACCTGCGAAAGGCGGTCAAAATGAAAAAAGTAATACTACAATTATTCTTGGTGTTGTTGGTTTTTTCAACCATCATTCAAGTAACTCAAGTTAGTTTTAAAACTCAGAGCAATTTAATAACACAACCAAAAAATGCTAAAGCACAGGAAACCACTGAAATAACCAAATCAGATCCTAGTGACGTGTACATCGAGGAATATGCTCAGTATGAACGAGCTGTAGGTAATGAACGGCCAAAACAGATACTCAGAGGAACAATTTCTTGGTTTATGCTTTCTGGAATTGCTATTAATTTTTATTTGAATACTTCAGAAGTTATTGGGGAACCAAAATTTTGGGATCCAGAGCATCCCAATGATCCCAATAGGGTTTCATATACGGTCTATGATGACCGTTTCGTTATTGTTCCTCAAGGTCAATCATTTAGTTATGAAATAGTAGCTTATTATAATCCCGACGAGGTTGATGACACTGGATTCATTGTAATATTTCAAACACAAACTGTTGACTTTCCTCTAAATTATGATCCAGACACGGGACAAGCTATTTATGCATATACGGACTATACTTATACTGTATTATTACCCGAGGGCGCTGGAATCGTAAGTTATGCTCCAATAGATGCTACATTATTCAAACAAGATGGAAGATTTGGTCTAAAATGGCAATATAAACATAGAGCAATGGACAGCAAACATGATCCTTTCGTGGGGGTAATTACTTATGCTTTTGATCCTATATATCTACAATTTACTGAAATTATTTATCAAAATAAGTTAAAGCAAGAACAATTACAGCAACAGGAAGAACAACTACAAATGCAAAATTTAGCATTAGTGTTATTAGCAATTTTCAGTTTTTTGGCAGCATTATTGGCAATACTTTTAGCATACTTAATTGTAAAACGTAAATACAAGCCGAAATTAGATGAGGCTAAACATTTACCTAGAAGAACTGCTAGAGACGTGGAAAAAACACGTACTATAAAAAGGAAGATCGTGTCTTTGCTAATAATCTCGAGTTTATTACTGGTTATACCTTATAGTCCTCATGTACAAGCTCAATCCACTATTACACCAAAAGATGATAGGATCGTGTGGAAAGGACAAATTGAGCTGTTCAAAGATGGCATTTCTATAGAAACAGTTGAGATGGCAATTCCAGTAGCTCAACAACAAATTTCCATATGGGCCAATACTTCACAAGTCATCTCTTTTCAAGCTTTTAATGCTCAAGGAGGCGAACTTAATTATGAAACCCAACCGGATCGATTTATAGTTCATAACCCGGGCAATTATTTAAAATACATAATAAAGCAACCATATCAAGTTGCCAACAATAGTGGAATGCTTGTTTATGTCAATCGTTTTTGGTTAGAATTTGTCAATCCTAACGCACCGAATCCTTCGATACCTTACTTCCCTGCAGATCTTGAATATACAGTAATTCTTCCTGCGGGAGCAATAGTATATTCTGCTTCCCCTTCAAACAAAATGAAGTTCCAGACTGCTCAGGATGGCAGAAAAGAAATCATATTCACTGATACAAATCGACAGATAGATGCATTTCACGACCCATTCACATTACAAGTTACATTTAGTTTTTATGACGTGTTACAAGCTATCGAGAATCTAAATTCTCAATTTGAACACTTCAAAGTTGAAACGCAAAACCAACAGGAATTGATTCAAGCTACAAGTCGACAGCTCTTGTTAATTGCAATATTGGCAATTATAACACCAATTATCGCATTTTTACTTGCATATTGGGTATTCAAAAAGAGATACGAGAGACTTCTTCAAGAATTGTTGGAAAAAACTGAATATGAATTATTATTGGAGGCTCCACAAATAGACGCATTATTATTAATAAAAACTACGGAAGAAAAAGAGCCTTGGAAAGCTATTTTGGGCACTTATAAATTATTAAAGTATATGTTAGCAGTAATTACTCATCAAGCTTTCGATAAGTTTAGTTTTGATACTGCCCTTGAGACCCTTAGAAAAATAGGTTATACCGTTGATTTTGATTCTCTTAGAGAAATTTATTACTCTTTAGAATCCTTTGCTGAAGAAGCTGAAAAACAGCAAGGTGTTCCTGTAGACGAAGAAAACGCGATAAGAATGGTCGAAGAAGCCGACGAATTAATCCAAGAAATTTGGAAAACATATAGGAGGCAAAAAACATGATAAAGACGTATAAACAGGCCAGCGGAATACTAATGTTATTATCAATATTATTGATGTCTTTTATGCTCTCTCCAGTCAGTGCTGCTAGTACTGTAAGTGAAATAAAAACAATTGATGAAGTTTTCAAGATTCAGGTTAATATAACTGCTGAAACAAGCTGGCCTGAAGGTCAGGATCAACCTATAAATATCACAATTAAATCCGTACAAATGCCTGAAAACACAACTTCCAGAATTGTGATTTCATTTATCAATGTCCAAATAATGCAGGCAGATCAAGTAATTGATTACAAAGCCCAGACAAAGACCTATAGTTTAAACTCAGAGAATGAAACAGTCTCTACAGTTATTGAGCTTTCACCCCCTGTTGTAGATAGTTTCCATCTTAATGTTACTATTATTGGGAATACTGAAATCGGTGGTACTCAGTCCCCACAATTCAAAATAGATGTTAGTTTTCCTAAAGAAGGATCAATAATCGTTCTTAGAGAAGAACTAAAACCCTTAATACAACTTTATGGTTTTCCAGACGCAACGTCATTCTGGATGTGGTTTAGAATTTTTCTAGTTCCCTTAACAGTCATCATGATTCAATTTGTATTCATTGGAAGCTATATCGGTTATAAAAAATATAGGAGCGGTAAAAAATGAGTATGCAACAACAATCCCAACAAGAACCATCTGCGTTATCTAAAAAAAGTCAAGATCCGTTCGTAAAAGTAGTTGACAAAATACAAGGTTTCTTGAAATTCTTTGGAATGAAGATAACGCGGGCATCATATGCTTATAGAAGAGCAAGAGTATTCGCCAGGAGGGGTGTTTATCCTCCCCAAGTAGAAATTAATATTAGGGAAACCGCTCGTGGAACTGCTGTATCATTTAAGCCCGCATATAAATGGGTATCAATCTTTCCCGGCTTGTCTTTCTTAATCCTGGGTATTTTCGCGTTACTCTTAGAAATTCCCCCAATCAGCCAACTAATGGAAAATCTTTCTGACTGGGCTCTTATTGATTTCTCAAGATTATTTTTTGGTAATAATGCATCAAAGCTAAGTATTGGAATAACATTTGTAATTTATGCTTTAACTTTCATTTCCTTATCTTATATTGATCGTATTATACGTGTTAAGAAATTGAGACAAAGATTTCCTTATTATACTAGAAATGCAATATGGTCCCCTTCAGATACACCTATAATTATTGATATTTTGAATTCTATTTCGGGACCATTATTTACATCCTATATTATTGCAATAATTTATTTCTCCCCTTTAAGCCTTTACAATGAAATACTTGACAAATTAATTAGAGTATATAACGTATCTCAAGAGCAATTCATGGATGCTTCTTCAGTGGCTGCATTCCTCATTGGTGGATATTTTGTGGCAGCATATAGTGGCGCAAGAATAATTGGTTACGTATCTTTCAGAGGAAAAATAGACACATATGCAAGAATGAGAGGTAGCAGAGAAGAACGTTTACTCCAACGTTTTGTAATTGGTGGTATTACTGGAGCTCTTGGTATCCTAGCTTATACATATTTAATTGGAATAATGTTTACGTTTCCATCTTGGAACTTTTTGTTATTTCTGATACCATTTGTTGGTTTTATTAGTGGAGGAATTGCGGCATTAGCCAAAAATGAAGGTGAAGAATGGCTAATAGGTGTTTCTGTAGCATTATTTTTGGCTTCGGATATGATTTTCGTTTTTCACACTGGAAACAATGGAGGATTTGCTTGGTTAATAATTATCACTTTAATGATGCTTATTTTTCCATTGCATTATTTTGTAAATGCTAAGTTCATAGATTATACTTTTTATGCTCATGATAACGATCCTTCTATATATTACAGCTTTTTACCGTTACAACTTTATCTTTCAATCTTTGTATATCGTAACGAGAAGAAAGCAGAAAAAATAATCCAGAAAATATTACAAGAAAAACCCGAAAAAGAAGAAGTAGAGTATGATGAAACATATCTAAAGAAAATAATTATTGATAAAAAACGATTAGAACAGAAAGCTCCAGATTTAATAGACTTAGCAATTGAATATCTAAAATTGCAGCGGATATATTCAGAAAAGCAAAAAAACCCTTATCTGATTCCTACACCTGAAGAACTTATTGACTGGCTAACAACACAGAAAATTTCTATAGCGAAAGATCAAATATATCAAGCAATTATGTTTGCAGACAATGCACTGTGGAATCCTGACTTTAAAGTATCGAATGAAAAAATTTCTCAAGTAATGACCCTCCTACATGAGATATTAGTCAACATTCAGTAAGTAAATCCAAAAAGGTGCTTTAAATGCTTGATAATCTATTAAGAAAAAAAATCCGGAACCTGTTTATTGACACTAGGATCAAGGTATCGACTTTCTTACAGGGACACCGTAGGAGCGTCTTTTTAGGACCTGGCACAGAATATGCAGATTTAAGAGAATACGTACCCGGAGATGATTTAAAAAGAGTAGACTGGAGGGCCAGTGCACGTAGACCCGGAAATCTGATTGTGCGAGAATATGAAGTTGAAAAAAATATTAACATAATGGTATTAATAGATGCAAGTCAATCCATGCTTTTGGGAGAAGGAGAGACCCGTATTTCAATGGCAGTAAAAGCAGCAGCGGCATTAGGTTATTCTGCAATTAGTAACAGAGACTTTTTCGGAGTAGCATTATATTCTTCCGATGTACATCTATATTTACCACCACGCGGTGGAAGAAGACATTTATTTACCGCGTTATCAAAAATGGTCAATGTCGTACCTAGTGGAACTACTAACCTTGGAGAAGCTGTTAAAGATGTAGCTGCTAAAATGAAAAGGCGAGGGATTATAATAGTAATAACAGATCTTCATGATAAGTTCGAAGAAACAATCAAAGGATTTAGAGCAGCGATTGCCCATGGGCATGATATCCAGGTTATTCATATAACTGATCCTTTAGAATATGTTTTTCTTGGGAAAGTTGGTAAAGTAAAATTTTTTGATCCAAAAACAAATACACCAATTGTAATCGATCTTGCTAACCCGTTAGAAAGAGGACTTTATTATTTAGCATTAACAGAAGAAATCGAGAAAATGAGGGATTTCGTAAAAAAATTAAGAGGCTTAAAAATTCGTGTAATTGAAGCAACAACTAAAGATGTAATAGACCGAGTATTACTTGCATATTATAATTCTAAAAGAAGAGGTAGAGGTGCCCGTTAATGACCGCCATGTTTTCCGCAGTAAAAAAAATAATTGTTTTATCAGTATTATTTATTCTTATTTTATCTCCTATCTCAATTCATAATGTCCTTGCTGCTAATAGTGCAGAAGGAGATCCTGTTCCTCCCAGTGGTGGTGGCGGTAGTGGCGGTGGTGGTGGCGGTGGAGACACTTATACTTACGTAATTCCCCTATATTTCACAACTTATTATTACAATTTAATTTATGTCACCAGTGGATATCAAACAACGATCAAGACCGAATTCTTTGTAAATAATAGCAATACTTTTGATTTAGAACCTGGGAAAACACTAAAAATAACTCCTGAGTCTGTTTCTGGAATAAAAAATGGCTCAAAAATAATTTCTTCGGCACCGTTACAAGTGGTAATCGCTACCGAAAACGTCTCTCAAACAAGGGATCTCTCGTTTGCATATACACTATTACCTATGAGAATATGGGGTTATAAATTTGTAAACACTTTACCAAACGCGACACTCTATTTTTATCCTAAAAAATTCCCAACAACAATAACAATTTACAGACCTGATAGTAACATACCAATAGTCAACCAATTTACAATAACAAGCAAATTTGAATTAAAAGCACAAAAGGGCGACACAATATTAGCAAGTTCGCAGATCATTATATTAGCACTTTCTGTGGATACTAAGAATGGTGCTCAATCAGAACTCTTGTTACCTGACTTTTTAAAAGGCAAACAATATCAGGGAATTAAGGACATGACCTTCCAAAACAATTATTCTCTTTCAATAACATATTATGAGATTTATTCTAATAATAAAACTTCACTTGTCCTTACATACCAAGATAAAACAAAAATCCAAATTATTATGAACGCTAATAGCTCTATACAATTAATAGCTAAAGATCAATTACATGGAAACATACAATTTATCACATCAGATCAAAAAATAACTCTGACATTTAAAACAAAGAGTTTCTTTGGAGGGACTATCTTTGCTTCTTCAGCGCAAATGCCTGCGTTAGAAGAAATGAATGCCGCAGAGTTTTTCGCTCTTCCTCAATTAAACTATGGTGCTTCTTATCAAATATTTCCAAGAAAAATTCCATCTACAATTTACAATTTATATACCGAAAATAATGAGTATTATCTGTTTTCAAATCCGTATAATCTTACCGATAAACAATCTCTTACATACCTAATTTCAAATAACCAGTCAAAACCGTATCTTATGATCACTAGTCAAGCTGCTTCTGGTCTTGGTTACTCTTCAGAACCGAGGTATTATCCTTCACAAGTAAGTTATGCCTTTCCACTGGTTCCCTTAAATCCTGTTAGTTTTAATGAGTCATTAAAAGGATTTGAATCAACATGGTACCGCTATACAGATCTAATAGTTGAGGAAATACGTACTATCCCACAAAAACCAGAAGAACTTAGTTCATTAACAATTTATGTAGTGATTAAGAATAATGGAACGCTACCTTCTGGCAAATTTACAGTAGAAATCAAAATTAATGGTCAGATAGAAATAAATCGGGAGATTTCTTATCTAGCAGGACTACAAACTTATATGTTTGAGATCAGAAGATTTGAAGGGATTGGTAAACACGTAATAACGGTAGATATTAACATTGATCCATTAAACTTGATTGATGAGCTTTCCGAGACAAATAACCAGGCAAATACAGAAATTCATGTGGGTTATAATATTAGATTTAGGGTAACAGTCGTTTTAATTATTGCAGTGATCATCTATTGGTTATCAAAGAAATTATATTCAAAGTATAAACTTAGAAAAATAAAACTAGAAGCTGAAGCTGATGTTGTATTAGGAGTTAATGAACTATGATCGAGCCAAAAATTCAACCGGAACAAGAAACAATAAAAATTGAAAATCTCATAGCCACAGGTAAATACGTACCTATCTCAAAATATGCTGGGCAAGTAGTGATCTCTAATCTTTATAGTGTGTATTTTGGTGCTTGGATTGCGGGTTTTTTTGGCTCGATAATTTTTGGAAAAATTATTTATGAATTCATAACTGGAAAACGCCTTGCTCCTTCAAGTCCTGATTATTTTGTCATAATTTCCGCAATGGTAGGAATTATGACAGGTGTTGCTCAAATCATATTAACTGAAACAAGAGCAAGAAATGAGCGTATTGATTTATATGGACCAGGTAAAATAACTTTAAAAACAGGTTTGGTTGTTGTATTATCTGCGTTTTCGGTATATATCTTGATAAATAATGCTTTAACTTTTGTTTTTCGTTATTATTTAGGTCCAGCAAGTGTAGTAAAACCAGAAAGTCCTTATCCTTTTACCACTCTCGATTATCTTGACGCCGCGACTAATTTTAGTGCTGCACAATCAAAACAAAACATTTTGTTTATAGTATTAGGATATACTGTTTATTTTATTTCTGTGGAATTCCTACTTAGAGGATTAATTGGGGGAGAATTTAGAAAGTGGCGTTCAGGTGCAGGTCCAGCGATTATCGTCCCCGCATTCATCCAAGTTTTAATGTTTCAAATAGAATTATCACAACTAACAAAAGGGACTTATTATTATTACATCTCATTAATGGCACTTTTCCAAGGATTACTTGCAGGAGTTATTTTTTGGATAACTAAAAAGCTATGGACACCAATAGTGTTTACTTTAATGGTACATGGTCTTCCTCAAGGAGAAAAATTTCATACTGCATTACTCCGCTTGATGCCCGCGTCTATGGGGACATATGATCCAATAGCACCACCATATACAATGGT
>JAMOVR010000337.1 GCA_027061945.1 Candidatus Heimdallarchaeota archaeon | reverse complement strand
ACCCATTACAAATTCAGATCTTAACAACACGTATTAATGAGCAGATACCAATTGATGTAGAAGATCCTATAATTGTCCACAGAGAAACTGTAACTAAGAAAGGAGTAGAAATCCATACTAAATCTCCAAACGGTCACAACAGGTTATTGTTATATGTAGAGCCACTTGACGAGGCTACTATTGAGTTACTAAAGAAGAAAGAAATAACAGAAGACATGGATCGTAAAGAAATGGCGAGAATCCTTGCTGATAAGGCAGGATGGGATGCTAAAGCCGGAAGAAATGTCTGGGCAATAAATGACACAAACATCTTGGTAGACATGACAAGAGGTGTACAAAGATTAGAAAGAATCCAAGAATTTATTATCCAAACATGGAAAGACTTTACTCGTAAAGGTTCACTAGCTGGCGAACCAGTAATGAATACAAAGTGGGTCATATTAGACGCTACAGTGCACACAGATCCTGCTCACACTGGTCTATCAGAAATTCTTGCAATGACTAATGCGGCTTGTAATATAACCTTCCTAACCGCTGATCCAAAATTATACGAGCCCATCTTACAAATCGACATTAAAGCTCCTGCTGAATATTTAGGTGAAATTAGCAAGATCTTGAACCAACACAGAGGAATGATTTTAGACACAATACAAGAAGACTATGCTATTAGAGTCAAAGGAAAGATCCCCACCTCAGAAACATTAAACTTAGCTGACGAAATTCGTGCCGCCACAAGTGGCCGTGGTTTCTTTGGATATGAATTCTTAGGTTTCGAAGAAGTCCCACCCTACCTCGTTGAGAAGAAGATAGCAGAAATCAGAAAAAGAAACGGTCTACCACCAGAAGTACCCAAACCAGAACAATGGCAAAGATTCGTTTACGTCCGTACAGGATAAAAATAGTGTTATCCAAAAAACTTTAACTCCACTCCAAAATTTTTATTTTTTGATTTGAGTTGAAGGGGTTTTAAAACCCCGTTTTTAAAATTTTTAACATAATAATTTTTTTAGAATCTATCATTCAATTTATTATTTCAGCGATTTACTTTTTAAAAAACTTTTTAAATTTCTCCCAAGTGGTCTTATGAATATTTTCATCAATATTTTTTCCATTCTCAAAGATCTTACGGTAATTCTCTGCAAAACCTTCTCTTTTTATAGATGGTTTACCTAATAACGCAGCACATTCTAATTCAGTCTCAAATACCAGTGAATCTATTGCTTTTTCTAAGTCGTTAGTATTAGAATCTTCACCTAACTCTTGAAATAAAAATAACATACTAAGGATGTTCTCAATCAGATTTGAAATTGCTTTTTCTATTTCTTTTCTTTTTCCCCATTTTGTTCCTTCGTATGATACTTCTAGGATTAATAGATATTCTTTTCCGGACATAAAGTAATACTTAGAATTTCCCATTTGGATATCTCTAATGTCTTTTTCTAACGCATTTTGAGAAAACGTCTGAATTGCGCTGAAAAAACCTGCAAATAGCACTTCTTTATCTTTTACAGAAGAATCTTTCTCATAATTCCTTAGTAATTTGGGGGCTCCATCTTTATCTATTATGAAAACGGAACGTATGAATCTTTCTTTATGCTTTTTCTTCTCAATATCATCCATTATAAGCACCGAGTTTGCGTGGTATTCGCGCCCTTAACTAATTAGATAAGTCTTTTTTATTTTTGTCGAAATATTTGTTTTACTTTATGTTTAATACTTATATATTTATTACTTATTGGATAAATTAAAGTAACATCTAACCATAAAATATTTGTTTTTATTTTATAATTCATAAGATAGTATCAAGGCTATCTCCAAGCTCTCCTCTAATTATTTAGTTTTTCCCCGGTTTTCTTGATTGAAATACCACCTGAATTATTCGCTTCTAATCATTTTTTTTCTTCTTTTCTAACTTTGGCTTTCAATATTTTTTTCAACGCATCCAAAGTTATTTGTCTAAGTGTTGATAGAAAATATGATTCATATTATATATTGTAACCAAAAGATGTTTTCTATAGCTTTGTTTTTACTTCGAAATATCTTACGTTGAGTGTTTCAATCCCAGAGACCTTCTTTTACTTATTGTTTATCATCATTCCTCCTACCTTTCCAAAGGGAAAAGGTTTCCGCTAATTAAGTCAAATAAAAAAATAGCTTCTAAGAAAGAAAAATCAAGTAATTACGTTGCTTAAGATTATAGTTAACAGTTTATTCTACTTTCCCTTTAGGGGGTCATTTGTTTCATAGTTTATGCTCTTTTACATTAAGTTTTTCAATAAGTATGTTCACATCCATTCGTATGTCTGAAATTATCGACATGGACTTTGAAGATGTTGGATTTAGAACAGAGTCAGGACATTTAGTAATACCAGGCCCCCATAAAACAAATTGGCTACAAATTTTTGCCTGGTCCATGTACGATTTAGCTAACACTATTTTTTCACTAGCCGTTGTGTCCATGACTATAGCCTCATACATCGTTATTTTAGGAGTGCATCAAGGTATCCAAGAAAGTATCGGCAGGATCATTTTTGCAGTGGCTGGAGGAATTGCTAATATAATTGTAGCTTTTCTTCTCCCAGTAATTGGTCTTTATTCTGATCGTTCTCCAAGTAGAAAAAGGCCATTGGTAATAATTACATTATTTACTATTGGTGCTACTGCTGCATTAGGCCTTACGGGTGAATATTGGACAACTCTATTCTTGTTCTTAGCTGCAAACATTGCTTATCAGTTAAGTTTGGTAATTTATGATAATATGATCCCTTATATCGCAACTCGTGAAGATACTGGTAAAGTATCTGCGTTAGGTGTTGCATTAGGATATCTAGGTTCATTCGTAGGGTTAGGAATTTCTTTCTATTTATTAGCTAAGGGGTATCATGATATTTCACTTGAGAATAAAGATGTTGGATATGCACCTGCATTATATCCCTTAGCAGCATTGGCTTTCCTAATCTTTGCGATACCAATACTTTTTGTTAAAGAGCATGTTAGAATAGAACCTCCCGTTCCAAAAGAGGAGATTAGAAAAGTCCTAAAAACACCACCTACTATTGAATTGGCCAAAAAAGGCTTGACTGAACTCTATGACACAATAAAAGATGTTTATCATACCCATCGAGAAATGCTAATATATGTAATCGGATGGTTGATTTACGTAGAAGTAGCTAATACTGTAATTCTATATATGGGGGATATCTTAAGAGAAGTATTACTCTTACCAAAAGAACAAAACATCATCATATTAGCAGCAGGTATTTTTTGGGCAGTTGTTTTAACATATCCTGTTGGTATTATTACTGAGAAAATAGGTCCTAAGAAAGGTTTCAAAATGATTACTGCCTTTTGGTTATTAGCATTTTTCTTTGGAATTTTTGTTAATTTCCCTGATAGCCCTATAAGTTTACCTAAAGAATTTGCATATCTAATGGCCTTCTTTATTGGTCCTGCTTTGGGAGGCGGTTGGGTTGTAAACCGGCAGTACGTAATTGAATTAGCACCTAACGGAAAAACAGGGAAATATTTTGGTCTTACACAAGTTGGTGGTCGTGCAAGTGCCGCAATCGGTTCTGTTTTATGGTCTGGAACCATATGGCTTGTAGAACGAATATTTGGATGGCAGAATAAACGTTATTATTCCTTTAGAATTGGTTTATTAGTAATAATTTTACTTTTGTTACTTGGCCAATTTATTATTTCACAAGTAAATGACTACCATGAAGATTTTCTCAAAAGAACACGACCATGGGATCTAGATCCTGAATATTTTGATAAAAAAAGAAGAGATTATAAGAACAAAAAATAAGCCCTAAATAGTCTTATATTCTCATTTCTATTTTTTATTCCTACATTTAAAGCAATCTTCATTAAAGATTTTTACCCGTTACAAAATAATGTATCCACTAATTCCTGAATGGATTAATAATCAAATTATTCAATGGTTTCAAGAAGATATACCCTACTTAGATCCTGCAATGGCGGTATTTCCCGAAGAACTAACAGTAAAGGCAGTTGCTAAAGCAAAAACTGAAGGCATTATTGCAGGAATTCCCGTAGTAAAAAAGATTTATGAATATGTAGGTGTTAATTTTGAGTCTGTAGTGAATGATGGAGATCAGATCAAAAGAGGGAAAATAATTTACATTGTGGAAGGAAATGTTGGCTCAGTACTTAGGGCAGAACGTTTGGCGCTTAATGTTCTAACTCATTTAAGTGGCATTGCAACACAAACAAAGAAAGCAGTAAAAAAATTAGAGTCTCTTGGAGTAAACACAAAGGTTGCTGCAACCAGAAAAACTCTTCCAGGTTTAAGAACGTTACAGAAATATGCAGTGATCGTAGGTGGTGGTTATCCCCATCGTTTTGGTTTAAGCGAAGTAGTTATGCTAAAAGATAATCATCGAGAATATATTGGAAATCTTAAACAAGCAATTGCTAAAATAAGATCTATGTTTGGTCCACAAATGGTTATTGAGGTAGAATCAAAAAGTTTCGAAGAAGCAATCATTGCTGCTGAAAGTGGAGCAAACATAATCATGTTAGATAATTTTTCTCCAAAAAAAGCAAAAGAAGCTGCTAAAGAATTAAAATCACAATTTCCTCAAGTAATTATAGAGGTATCTGGAGGGATCACTATTGAAAACATCCAAGAATATGGTGATAATAATATTGATTATGTTTCAATGGGTGCGCTCACCCATACAATAAGACCGTTAGATATTTCTTGTAAAATAGTTAGAGAATAAAAGGCTAAATCTAAGAACAATTAGTCTAAACTTCTAATTCTTCTACAGTTTGAACTTTTCCTTCAGCCATTTTCTTCATTATTTTAGTTACATAACCAGCAATAAAGTTACGCATTTTCTTTGATTGTACGTTCGTAACTTGTTGAACAACCATCTTATTGTTTTCAAAGTCTAAACTAAGCTGGTCTTGGAATTTAACAACAATTTGTTTTGATATTCTTTTGATTTGTTTGGAACGGATGTTTCCCACAATGATCAACCTCTCTAAACCTATGCTTTCCTCAAACAATCTGGTTAATAAAGCTCACGTTAATAGATTATATCATGTTCAATTCCGCAGTCCAAAATTTTATGTTAATTTGTCCATTAATTTAATAGTGACGAAAAGTGTATACACCCGAGACGGCCACTGAAGAACTTAAAAAGATATCTCCTCTTCTTCTAAAATTAAAACAAAAGCACAATAGATATACTAAGTTAGTTCAGTCCTTAGCTCAAAACAAATCTGATAATGTGTCTAATGAAGAGCTTGAAATACTTGAATATGAAATCGTTGAAATTATGAAATCTTTAGAAGAAAAACGCATTTACATTCGTCAAATTAATCCTTTAATTGTTGACTTTTTAGCAATAAGGATGGGGCAACCAGTTTATTTATGTTGGAAAGAAAATGAACCAAAAGTATCGCATTATCATGGGACCGCAGAAGGTTTTTCCGGTAGAAGAATTGTTACTCCATTTGACGAATGGCAAGTATTTCTTGTTAAAAACTAAAATTAAGAGTTGGGTAATAATACATTTTTATAAAAAATAGTATATATAAATCGAAGAAAAATAATATTTATTCAGAATTAGATTAGAAATTAATTATAAAAGTATTAAATATCCATTTCTTTTTTCCACTTATTAACTAGTTCTAATGTCTGTTTATATTCCTCTATTTCTTTTTTAATTCTTTCATCATCCCATCCTAGTACTTCTGCCATCCTTTTCGCTATTTTGTCTGCAACTTGTATTCCCTGTCCTGGTGTCAAAGCGAAGTATGTTCTTCGCCACATGAAATCTTTAAGTTTACAGGCAAATTCTTCTCTAATTGTCCAATCAATTTCTGCCCATAAAAATGGGAAGTCAATATCTATTGGTTCTAAAGACAGATCCTTTGCTTTAGCGTATAAAATTAATTTTAATGCTTCCGCTCCATATGAATTAGCCAAGTGTTCTACGTACTTGTCTTCAAGACCCGATCTTTCTTTGATTTTTTGTTTTAGTTCATCGAGATTCTCGAAATTTCCACCAACTAGCGGTACTTTATCAGTAATACACTGATATCGTTTCCCTTTGTATCCTAATCTTTTTACTGCAAGATCTACGAGCTCTTTTGCCATTGTTCTATATGTTGTGTATTTGCCACCAATTAGGGTTATTAATCCATCTTCATCTTCAAAAATCCTATGTTCACGACTTACTTCAGATTCACTTTTTCCTTCTTGTCGTACTAATGGTCTAAGACCGGCATATGCACTTATTATATCTTCATATTTAATATTAAACTTTGGAAAAGCATCTTTTATGTTTTCTACTAAATATCTTACATCTTCCGCATCAACACTAACAAGTTCTGGTTTATCGTTATAATCAGTATCAGTGGTCCCAATCATTGTATAATTATGCCATGGTATTAAAAACACCGCTCGACCATCCTTTAAAAATAAAATAACCGCATTATCATTAAGCATTTTAGGTACTATTAAATGAACGCCTTTTGTTGTTCTTAATCTTTTAACATTCTTTCCAGTTAAATTCCGGATTTTATCAGCCCATGGCCCGCCTGTGTTTATTACTACTTTACCATGGATCTCTATTTTTTCCCCTGTAAACTTTTCTTTTGCAATTACTCCATTCACATTTCCGTCTTCATCATGAAGGAAATCAATCGCCTCACAATGATTTAAAGCAACTGCTCCAAATCTAACGGCGGATACAACATTTTCAACGCATAAACGAGCATCATCCATTTGGCAATCATAATACATAGCTCCAGAAACAAGTTCTTCTGTTTCTAATACTGGTTCTTTTTCAACAATTTTTTCCCTGTCAAGCATTTTGTGCCATCCGATACCTTTGGGCAAAGACAAAATGTCATAGAGCGTCAATCCCATCATCAAAAGAAATTTTCCTTCTTTTGACCATTTGAATATGGGAACCAAAAAAGGTAATCTATGAACATTGTGTCCCGCTATATTCATTAAAGTCTTTCTCTCAGTAGTTGCTTCCCGGACTAATTTGAATTCATAATATTTTAAGTATCTAAGACCACCATGAACAAGTTTACTAGATCGAGATGATGTTCCTTCCGCAAAGTCATCTTTTTCTATCAACGCAACTTTTAATCCTCTTAATGCGGCATCTCTAGCAATTCCTGCACCATTAATACCTCCCCCAATTACAACTAAATCAAACTCTTCAGATTTTAATTTTTCAATAGCATCTTCTCTCCAACTATTTACGGACATAACGATCTCATAAAGCATAACAAAGCAAATTAGGGTTTCGTTCTGCCTCCACTCCTATATTGCTTCCTCCAAAAAAGCGAAAAATGAATAAATAAAAACATGAACACTATAAGTTACTAAGGATGTATTACAACATCAGGTATTTCTTTGCCTGTGGCAATACAATCAAGTTTGTAGGCAATGTCTTTAGCAGTACTAATTACAGTGTCGTCCGAGTACCATGCTCGGTAAGGAGTTAAAATAACATTGTTAAGTTCATGAAACGGAAAATGGTACATTATTTTGTCACCATTTGTAGTTTCCCAGGGTAAAACATAATGTACATCAAGTCCTGCACCACCAATAAGTCTCTCTTTTAAAGCATTATAAAGTGCTTCCTCATCAATTATCTGAGCTCGAGCAACATTAATGATAAATGCTGTCTCTTTAATAAGTTCCATTTCTTCTTTTTTCAACAAGTTTTTTGTTTCATTACTGAGTGGTATAGCAATGAATATAGCATCTACCGTTCCTAAGACTTTTTTAAATTCGTTTAAAGTGTAAATTTCATCAAAATACTCTACATGCTGTTTTTTCCTTTTTATCCCTATAATTTTCATTTCAAAGGCTTTTAATCTTTTAGCAATTTCTTTACCAATAGCACCGGTACCAAAAATTAATGCTTTTTTATTTCTGGCCCCCCAAGTCATGACCATATTCTCTTTTAAAGGAAGCCAAATTCCTTTGCGTTCTCTGACTAGTCTATCACTATTTACAATATCTTTCATTAGGGCAAAGAAAAGAGCAATAGCGTGTTCTGCAACAGAAACAGCGTTTGCATGTGAATTAATTAATATAATCCCTTGCTTTCGATAAAATTCTTCATCTGCCCATTCATAGCCGGCGCTCTGAGTAATGTGATATTTTAACCCTTTGATCGATTTTAATAGGTCTTTACTTGGCTTAAATCCAACATACGCAATTATTTCATCATCTAAATCTATTCCATTTTTCCACTGAGGGTTGAAAGGAATAATTTCCCAATCTGTCTTCAAGTATTTTTTAAGTAGAGGTATTGAGATCCATGGGACATTAAAAATAACTTTTCTCGTCATTTTCCTTTTCGTTTCTTAAAAACGAAAAAGGGTTTTTTAACATTAAGTTTTATTGTAATAATAAAAAACAAAACCTCTTAAACCACGAACTTTTAAACCCAAAACGTGCGAAATCTTTTTTTGCCGTAAATACGTTTGATAAATAAGAATAAGGCTAACTGACTTGCATGTATTAATGCAAGTAAGAACTATTAACCAATTGAGTATTAAACCCATAATAAAAAGAAGTTAAACTAAAACAACAAAAACGGTGGACGTAATAATGAGTGAGGCTGCAGAAGGCTCAGTATATGTAGTTAGAGAGGCAGTTTTGTCATTTCTAAATAAAATGAGTAGTGATAAACAAATAGTGAAGACTACTATTTCCACTACTGCAAGTGAAATAAAATCTAAATTCTATTCCGAAAGACCGGGGTCACAGTTCTCTAGAAGCGATGTTGATAACTTAGTTGAACAGCTAAAAAATGCATATCTTGACTTGTATGAGAATAAAGTCTATTTTTCTCTGATCCAAACAGCAGCCTCGGTCATAAGAACCGCTATCGAACAAGCATTAATCAACGCAGACCTCGTAAAAGAAGAGATAATGGAAGAGATCAAACTCGCAAGAGAAGGAAAACTGTCAAGCGGAGAACAAGATGCCAAGGTAAAAGAGTATGAAACTAAACTCATGGAACAATCCCAAATGGTAAGACAACTAACTGAGGAAAACACAAGACTTAACCAAGAATTAGAAGCATTACAGCAAGAACTAAGAGCAAAAGAAGCAGAAATAAACAATCTAACCAGTTCTATTAAAAGACTCGAAGACCAAATTGACAACTTAGGAAATTCAATGATGACGCAAAGGTTAGAAACAGAAGAATTGCAAACAGCACTAGCAGAAAAAGACGAAGAAATCGCCCAATTAAAACAGGAATTAATCCGCGCCAGAAATAGGATTGAAGAATTACAACAATTAATTGCAAATTATGAAGAAGAAATACAGAGATTAAAAGAACGAGAAAAAGAATTAGTCTCTAGACAAGTAAGTGAGAGAGACAAGTATGTCTCTGATTTGGAACAAGAAATAGAAAAACTTAGAGAAGAACTATTTAATGTAAAGAAAGAGCTTACCAATAAAAATGAAGAGTTAAGACAAGCAATTCTTGAACAAACAACATTAAAACATAAAAAAGAAGAAATGGAACGAATCCTAAAAGAAAAGGAAGAGGAAGTACAAAAACTAGAACAAGAGCTGAAACAAGCAAATGAGAAATTACAACAACTTGAGAAGGAAAAAATTCAATTACAGTCTAAGATTGATGAATTAACTGCAAAGGTTCAAGAACTAGAAGCTGAAAACGAAGAAGCAAAACAAAGTATTTCCGTATTAAAATCAGAAATTGAAAAAGCAAATAAAGAAAAAGAAGAGAAGGAAAAAGAATACCAGAAAATCTTAGAAGAATATAATATTGTAAAAGAAATAAAAGAAACATTAGAAGTTGAGACTCAGACGTTGAAGGAAGAATTAAAGAAATATTCTGGAAAAGTAGCAATGAGTACAGAAGAAAAAGAGAAGCTAGAGAAAGAGGCAGAGTCCCTACAAGTGAGAAATGCAGAATTAGAACAATTAGTTAACACTTTTAAAGCAATAACTGAAAAAGACGCTAAATATCAAACTTTAACTTTTCTTACGTTATTAGGCGCACCAACAGATGAAGAGAAAATTTCTAAAGAATTAGGTATTAGTTCTAAGACCGTAAGAAAGATCATTCAGGAATTAGCTGCTGAAGGGATCGTTAAAGCAAAAACGGAAGGCATACATATCCAAGTAGAACTCCTTACCGACCTTGGTATACAAGCACAAAGCGCTGCATAAACGGTGCTAAAAGAATAATTCTTTTTACTTATTTTATTACCTTTTTAAGCCCTTATACCGATAAAATTAAACCATTTAATTTCTTTTAAACTATTGGTGATAAAGATAGCCGATATCGAGGCAATCTTGATAATAGATATAAAAAGTGGTATGCCTCTTTTCTCAAAAATAGATAACGAAGAAATAGATGATGCTTTAGTCTCTGGTTTCATCTCTGCAATTACCAGTTTCTCTAAAGAAATGGCTTTGGGTTCATTATCTTCTCTAATAACTAATGAAAAAACGTTATACATTGTAGCAAGACAAAAAATTTTGGTAGCATTAATTACTTCAAAAGAACAAGATTTTGAGAGGGTTTATTCCTTAGGAATAAAAATTGCGGAAGCATTTGAACACAAATTTCCTGAAGATATTACTTCTCCAGAAACTGAAAAATACGAAAGTTTCGAAAAAGATCTGGAGGAAATCCTTAAAGAAACACAAACACCATTCATAATTAAAGTTGCAAAATTCATTAAGAAAGAATATGGCGGGGAATTATCCATAACTCCGATTCTTACTACAAAAACAGGAAAAAAAGTAAAAATCGACATAATTAGTGATAGAGGTAAAAAGAAACCAGAACACTTACGTGCAAAAATCGTTACTAAGTTATTCAAAGGCTTCACTGAAGATGTAGTCTTTGTTAAAGTAATTGAGGGCGTTGCGGGAAAAGGGGAAGTTCAAGAATTCATAGAATTAATGCAGGAATTTGGAATTAAAAAAGAAGAGGGTCAAGATACTGAAGTGTTCCCTTATTTCCCTTCATATTGCGTAATTGTGGCAGAAGACTTTTCACCAACTGTTAAAGAATATCTTGATACTCTTGAAAAAGAAGATGGTAAGCCGTACATCCCTGGTACCCACATTAATAGGTTTGCCTCTCTAAAAACAGCTCCCGATATAGAAAAATGTTTTATAGAATTATGGAAGTGGGAAACCCCTTATCCCATAAAACTTTCTTAGAATACACTAATCTTCTTCATTATATTCTTCTAAAATTCTTCTTGTTAATGTTTCAAATAAACTATTAATATTTTCACCATTTTTAGCTGAAGTCTTGTAAAATAGTACTTTTTTACCCATTATTTTGCTAAGTTCAGTAGCCTTTTTTTCTCCCTCTTTATCATCTACTTCTCTCTGATCCTTTAAGTCCTGTTTATTAGCGACCAATATCACAACAGGGATAAGGGGGGAACAGTGTTTTTTGACTTCATTGACCCAGTATTCCACTGAATCAAAACTTTTTCTATTGGTTATATCGTAAATAACTAACGCTCCTAAAGCACCTTTGTAATACATAGGGATAAGCTCTTGAAATGCTTCCTGCCCACCAGTATCCCAAATAGTAAGCTGAGCAACATAATCATCAATTTCTATTTCTTTAGTAGTAATATCAACTCCTATGGTAATTTTGTGTTCGTGCTCAAACTTATTCGTTGCATATCTTCTAGTTATCGCAGTTTTTCCAACGCCACCATTTCCAAGAGCAATAACCTTTAACAAATAATCTGCACGCATAGTTTGTAATCGACCTCAATAATAAAATTATCATAATTCCTTTAATGTTTTTTATTACTTAGTTAACCTTTTTTCAAATTTTAAGAAAATAACAAATAACACTCTTGATTTTATAGCAAAAAACATGTTTTTCCCTCAATTGAATCGAAATAAAAAATGAAAATTAATTATTAACACAAAAGACATTAGAAATAATGTCTTAGACATATAACTTGAGGCTTTTTAATTTTCCATAATGTTTATCCCAAATTGATTGACTTATTAATATAAGTGCAATGTCATGTATATAATATTCTTCAGAACAAACCCCACACATATATTAATCAATTGTTTTATTTTCTAACACTATTTTTAATTAAATACTCTATCCCGACTATGTTTATGCAGTCATATTTTATATTGTTCTGCCAGCAATCACTTTTTAGTTTTGCGCTTTAGGCTTGCTAAACGCAAAAATATAATTAATACTCTCAAAAATGGATTAATATAAAGATTACATGATAATAAAACCAAAATAAAAATCAGCGTTTTTACAGAATCTTTGTCTTTATCTTACTTTAGCCTGTATTCATAAACTATCTTTGTATAATAAAATATGCAATAATGTAGAGTAACCCTCCTGTAGTGATTGTTGCACATAGGCTTAATACAAGACCAAAGATGATGTATAATACTCCTCGAAATAGATAGTTATCAGTAATTGTTGTACTTATAAACTCAAATTCCAGCAATAGTATAATTATTGCGATAATAATATCAATTATCCCAGCTACTAATTTCGACTGAATAAAAATACTTTTTCCAATGAAAACATCACCCATAAATCCTAACATCTGGTTTAGTCCAAATATAATAAACAAGAAACCAGCTATTATGCTTACGATAAAAGAAAGTTTCTCAATCCATGTTTTGTCCTTAAATAGCATGTTTATTTCTTTAATTTAATGATTATATTTTTTCTTCAAAAAAAATAAAAAAAAGCATAATATCTTCCTAAAAAAGATGGTCTTCATTGCTTTTAATCTCTTTATTTTTTAGAGTAACTATTTTTTATATTACTTTGTTAGCGGTACATAAAATAATTGTTTTTCGCAAATTTTATGAGCATAGCTTATTCAATAAGGAATGAACGTATTATGACGGCATCCACAATCAAATTTTATCAGCTTTTACTACTTGCAGAAAATGAAGCTCTCTTACTAAAAAAGAAGATTAATTCCAAGAAAAATAGTACTTCTAAAGATATATTAGAACTTTTTGAGCCGTCTATATTTAATAATTATTCTTCAGTTTTTACTCCGAATTTCATTTTTGAATTTGAACTTTTTATTTGTCGTTTATCTTCATCCTAAGATTATATGGGTTGATTAATAATGGCCTCATATAAAATAATCTACAATCCTGTCTCTAAAGATTACATGATACAAAAATTTCGGTCTCGAGTTGAAGAAGTATTAAAAGAAGAAGGCATTGATTATTCACTTGTTTCTACTACTAAACCTAGGGATGCAATAAGACTAGCTGCAGAAGCCAAAAAAGAAGGTTTTACTAGGATAATTGCCTTTGGTGGGGATGGTACTAGTCATGAAGTCCTGAATGGGGCGGTTAAATCTGGTCTTCCCGTTGGGTTTTTACCTTTCGGAAGCGGAAATGATTTGGCAGCAGGATTGGGTTATATACCAGATAATATAGAACATGCTATAGATGTACTTGTTTCGGGTAAGAAAGTTAAATTGTCCGGAGCAAAGTATAATGGAGTTTATTCTTTCAATGTAATTGACGTTGGTGTGAGTAGTATCGTTTCTAAACTTGCCCTTAAAAGATTTAAATGGATACATGGCCGGAAAAAATATACCTTTTTAGCGTTGAAGACGATTCCTTTCTATAAATTACCAAAAACTAAAATCGTAGTTGATGGTGTTGAAAGAGAATTACGACTTGTACTGACGGCTATAGGTAGAGGACAAACTTTTGGTTCTGGGATGAATGTGCTTCCTCCTGCGAGGTTTAGTGATGATAAATTGACCATGTTGATCGCTAGAGATATGAGTACTCTTACTATGCTGAAAATGTTCCCTAAATTTACTGAAGGAAAGCACTTAGAAATGAAAGAAGTAGAAGTCTTGAAAGCAAATAAGATTGAGATATATTCTGAAAGAACACTACCTGTTGAAGCTGAAGGTGAAATTGTTGGGGACACACCTGCAGTCATTGAAAATGCCAAAGAAATAGTTGATGTAATTATTCCCAAGGAGTGGGATTTATCTAATCGGTCTCAAATGGTATTATTAAGAGATAATAAAATGAAAAAGTAATAATTAGTTGTTTGGTTTTATATAATTTCTCTCGGTTATATCCTTTTTTCTCAATGGACTTCCTGCTTCTTAGAGAAGACTTATCCCCAAAATCAATTTCTTGTAATGTCTTGTAATTGTGCATTATATTTAAAAATAATTTATAAAAAATTAGAATTCTTATTTTTATCATACAAAGTTTTTTTTGCCCGTCAATATGGGGTACTATTTATGCTATTGCCTAAATAGTGACAAAAATATTGTGTTTTTACGTTTATTTAACGTTCTTTTATTAATCATCTGTCTTTAAAAATTTTTATAATCGAAAAAATAGGTATTAAATAATTGTGTTGGACGGTCTACTTGTTATACATACTACTGGGGTGCCTATTTATTATTATCGTCCAGATCGGCTTTCAAAAGAGAGGGATAACAACAATGTTATTCTTTTTTCAGGTTTATTAACAGCCATTCAAGCATTCTTAAAAGAAGTTGAAATAGGTGAAGCAAGGATTTTCGAAACAGAAAAAAATTTGATACTAATTCATCCTAGTAAAAATTATTTTATTACCATTTTAATCCCTCTCAGTAAAAAAGGTGAGATGGACACTTATTCTAAACTAGTGAATGAAATAAATATGGCTATTAAAAAATGGGAAAAAGAATTAGATGGTTTGGACGTCGAGGTCCTAAGTTCTTTCAAAGGGAAAGCCGGCAAGACATTAACAGAAATTATTAAAAAATGGGAAAAAGAAGCCAGTATTCCGGTCGTAGCTAAAAAGCTGAAAGAATGCCTATGGTGAGGTGCCATAAATGGAAGTAAACGGCGTCATCTTTGAAGCTACTTTTATGTTAGACCTTTTCTTAGGGATTTTCATATTAACACTGACTGTGCTTATATTTAACCGATGGCTACAAAAAAGAAAAAAAGCAACACGATACCTTTTTTTAACTTTCTCTGCGGAAAATCCCCTTCCGAAAGGGAGGGGATGAAAGCCGAAAACATTATATGTTTTTTTATATGTTTTTCTTGCAGGGCTGGGAAGGCCCGTAGCGCCTGTGGAGAGAGTCTCCTCTGTGAAGCAGGAAGCCCCTAGCAAAAGCAAGGGATAGTTCACTGTCAATATATGCAGCTAGTAGTATTGCTGTAAACAGTTATTTAGAAATGCTAAGAACAGAACATAGGTCTGCTAAGGCAGGCCTATTGTTTATTAGTCTCTTTGGTTTATTGTTTAACCTGTTTTATTACTGTTTTTCACTTATTGGGTAGAATTATACTATCGAAATAAGATCCATAATACTGTTTATCTTGCAGCGATTATATTGGGTATAATCGCCTTATTTTTTGCATATCTAGGATATCTACTACCACCTTGTTTCAAAAAAATGTTACGATTAGAAAATGCATAATACTATAGGGGTCATCACGAATGATTGTTAAAAATGGTATTCCATTGTTAGCAATCATAATAGAGTTAAGTATTGGAATATTCGTAATTATTGTATTTATAACACTCTTGCAAAGATATCTAAAAATAAAAAGGAAGCTTAGTCTAACGTTGTCGATGGCCTTTTTATTCTATGGTCTTTCAGTTATTTCTAGTGGTCTTGGGAAATTACTAGACTATCTTGTTTTTGGTATTCCCAAAGGGGACAACTATACAGACGCCATCGCTATAATCGGATATATTTTCGTAGCTATAGCAAACATATATATTATAATATTTATCAATGAACTTTATTTCGATGAAACAAACCTAAAATTTATTTTTTTGATAATTATTAGATTCTGTTACAGTGGGTCTTTTTATTCCTAGAATCGAGTTTAGACAAGGTATTTTAGAAAATGTGTTTCCATTTGTTCTTTATCATGCATTAATATCGTTTATTTCTTGGTTTTTTATTTATCACTAAGAGAAATTCGTAAATTAGATGATAACATAATGAAAGCCGGTTTCTTTTTTATTTCCTTTTTTGGTCTGTTTTTAGTACTTACTTTTGTATTCTTTTCATTAAATCTTTATTCTGGAGAAATTCAAGGTACTCATTTCACAGTTTTTTATTATTTTGCGTGGATTTTTATTGCTTTTTCAGTATCCAGTGCATATCTTGGTTATACCATGCCTGGGTGGTTCAAAAACTTGATAGGAAAAGTATATTCTTAATTTTTTATTATTTTTTCTCATCACTGTTTTTCCTGCCTTTTTTAATTTTATAGCAAAATGTTATATCGTTGTTTTCTTGCAGTTAATTGATGACTATCAATTCGAGGATACCCGGCTTTAAGGATCTTACGGTAGAAGAAAGAAGAAATAAAATTGGTGAGATGGTCGGTTTTACTGAGGACGACAAAAAACTTTTGTCTCTGGAAACAGTCCCAAGAGATGTTCTTAACCGTATGATTGAAAACGTCATTGGTTATTTCCCTAGCCCTCTCGGAGTAGCTACAAATTTCAAAATAAACGAAAAAGATTACTTAGTACCTATGGTCGTAGAAGAAGCTTCTGTTGTTGCTGCGGCAAGTAATGCCGCTAGAATAGCAAGGATTAAAGGTGGTTTTTACGCTACAACAACAGATCCTGTAATGATCGGACAAATACAAGTATTAAATGTTGATACTCCATTTTTTGCAGCTCAAAAAATCCTATCTGAAAAAGAAAGATTACTTAAAAAAGCAAATGACTTAGACCCTGTTTTAGTAAAATTTGGTGGCGGTGCTAAAGACTTAGAAGTGAGAGTAATTCCTTCAATACTCGAAGAAATGGTGGTAGTTCATTTATTAGTTGATTGCAGGGATGCGATGGGAGCAAATGCGGTAAATACTATGGTTGAAGGTATTGCTTCTGACATCGAGGAAATAACTGGTGGGAAGGTACTGCTTCGTATTATTTCTAATCTTGCAGATCGCCGTTTAGTAAGAGCCCGGGCGGTGTTTGACAAAGACGCATTAGGTGGTGAAGAAGTTGTTGATGGGATCTTAGCGGCGTATGCGTTTGCAGATGCGGATCCATACAGAGCTGCAACTCATAACAAGGGAATTATGAATGGCATCACTTCCCTTGTTTTAGCAACTGGTAATGATACTCGTGCAATTGAAGCTGGTGCCCACGCGTATGCGGCTAGATTTGGTTATTATGGCTCATTAACTACTTATGAGAAAAATAAAGATGGAGATTTAGTAGGTACTATCGAACTACCTATGGCTCTTGGAACAATTGGAGGTGCTACCAGAGCACATCCCACTGCGCAGTTATCCCTTAAAATTTTAGGAGTTAAGACTGCTGTTGAATTGGCGCAAGTTGCTGCTTCTTTAGGATTAGCACAGAATCTTGCAGCATTAAGAGCGTTAGCAACTGAGGGAATACAAAAAGGACATATGAAGTTGCATGCTAGAAATATTGCTGCCAGTGTAGGGGCAACAGGGGAACTTATCGATAAAATCGCTAAGAAAATGGTAGAAGATAAGAAAATCAGAATGGATTACGCAGAAGAGCTTCTAAAAAAGTTTACTGGTCGAAATTAGAAAATTAATATTGTAAGAAAATTACGGCCCCTCCCTTTTTTTTAACTATATCGGCAGGAATTCCTCTTCCGCGAGGTGGAGGATGAGAGACGATACAGACGCTCTTTTATATTTACCGTATTTATTATTGATAACTGTGAAATACAGAAAAAAGGCAGGAATGTCATTAGCCCAGATCATTTCTTACAGTAAATAAAGGAAGTGGTGTTTCGGGATAAGTCTTCTCAGTGAAGCAGGAATCCCCTTGCTTGGCAAGGGGTAACTTACATAATTTTTGAGTCTGTTTTTTATACTTAACTTCTCTTAATTTTGCTTTAATTTTGGTTAAATAAAGCAGAAATATTAGTTAATATAACTATAGAATATGCAATTTAAAAGTGCGAACCACCCAGAAACAGAAGAAGGTCTTCAATATCATCTAAGAGTTAAGCCAGGGGACTTACAGGGTGTAGTGTTATTACCAGGTGATCCAAAAAGAGTAGACAAAATTGTTTCTGAATGGGATGAAAAGACAAAAAAAGCGGAATATCGTCAATTTATCTCTTATACTGGGAAATATAAAGGAACACCAATTTCAGTAACTTCAACAGGAATTGGTCCGGCAGCATGTGAAATTGTTCTACCGGAACTTCATGCTATTGGTATTCATGATGTTATCCGTGTTGGCTCATGTGGTGCACTTCAGGAGGAAATAGAGATCGGTGACGTGGTTATTAGTACTGCTGCAGTAAAACTAGAAGATTCTAGTCATCATTATGTTAGACCTACATTCCCAGCAATTGCTAATTATGAGATAATAATGGCTTTAATTCAAGCTTGCGAAGAAAACAATATTCCTTATCACGTAGGAATAACTGCTTCATCTTCTTCTTTTTATGGTGGACAAGGAAGACCTTTACCAACAGGTTACATCAGTCATTGGTCAGAAAAGGTCTATGAAGAAATGAAGCAAAGTGGAGTAAAAAACTTTGAAATGGAGGCGTCCTTAATATTTACCTTGTCACATATATTAGGAATGAGAGCGGGTGCTATTGCTGCAGTTTATGCGAATAGGGCAACTAATGAATTTGGTGTTAAAGGCGAAGAAAATGCTATTAAAGCTGCTAATGAAGCAGTTAAAATACTCCATGACTTAGATGAAGACAAAAATAAAGCTGGCAATAAGAAGTATTGGTACCCTAAAATAAGGAAAATATAGGCTATTATTACAAGCAACTTAGTTTTCTAGTAAACTACACCGCTTTTGCGAGAGAATTTTCGTTTCGTTAAGAATACTTACCTTGAATAACACATAATTGATCTTATTGGCTTTCATTTCATGTCCAATCTTTTCCCAGAAGGAATAAGACTTCATGCCAATAGAGTTAAAATACCTAAAAACTAATTATTTAGCGTTTCCCCTTTATTTTGTTGATTAATATGAAGAATAACATTCCTTTTAAAGATATTAAGGAAATCGCTCAGTTAATAGATCATACATCATTAAAACCTACGGATACTCCCAGGAAAATTATTAATTTAGTAAATGAAGCAAAAAAATGGAATTTTAAAGCAGTCTGTGTGAGCCCTTCATATGTAAAATTAGTTTATGAAATGCTTAAGGATACAGACATAAAAATCGCTACTGTCATTGGTTTTCCACTCGGTAGTAACACTACCGAGACTAAGGTATTCGAAGCTAAAAATGCAATTTTAAATGGTGCTGATGAAATTGATATGGTCATTAATATTGGCCGTTTAATCGCTGGTGAATATGAATATGTTAGGAATGAAATTCATTCTATTGTAGAAGCTGTTGAAGATACCCTTGTAAAAGTAATTATTGAAACATGTTATCTAAGTAAAGAACACATTGTTATAGCTAGTAAATTAGCAGTAGATGCAGGTGCTGCATTTGTAAAAACAAGTACTGGATTTGGGACTGCAGGTGCCAAAGTTGAAGATATCAAAATAATCAAAAACACAATTGGAGATCGGGCAAAAATTAAGGCTAGTGGGGGAATCAGAGATTTTGAAACTTTAATTAAAATGGTTAATGCTGGTGCTAATCGTATTGGAACTAGTAGTGGCGTAAAAATAATAGAAGAGGCCAAAAAATATTTTGAGGGAGAATAATGGTTAAACAACAGATACCTGAAAAGACGGATATTTTGATTATAGGTGCAGGTATCATTGGTTCTTCAATTTTTTACTGGTTGAAGCAACTTGGATATGACAGAAAAATACTCATAATTGATAGAAATTCATATGGAAATGGAAATAGCTCAAAAGCAGCGGGTATAATGACTATTCAATTGCCCCATGTTACTGACTCATGGCTAGTAAAAGAATCTCAAGAATTTTATTCTCAATTTGGTAGCGTAAGTGGAGGAATAGAACATCCTAAATTTGTTAAAACTGGTTTTCTTACAACAGCAGGAAATGAAAAGAAAGTTGAATACTTAGAAAAAAAATTTTCTAGCTGGAAAAAAGTTAAACCTGAAACAACACTGCTAAGCCCAGCAGAAATTAAAAAATTGAGCCCCTCTATCGATGAAAAACAGGTTGAATTAGGTGTATATACCCCAACAGACGCGTTTGGAAGTGGAAACGACTGGTCTAATTGGTTTATTAGGCGTACGAGAGATCAGGAACAATTTTTCTCAAAAGCATATGAAGAGGTGGTGGGCTTTAAAGAGACAAATGAAGGGATATTAATATACACCTCAACTGGTAACAAAATCTTATCTCACAAAGTTATAATTGCTACTGGGGCGTGGTCGAAAAAATTAGTCAATAAATTAGATCTTTCTATTCCTTTGAAGAGTTACCGAGCTAAAGCACTTTCAATTGAAGCTTTTGAAGGGAGCAATAAATTGGTGCCACATCATGATTTAGATACGGGTGCTTATTTCAAAAGAGAAGTAAATGGGAATGTCGTTGTTGGGGACGGAACCGAACATTTTGAAACAGATCCTGATAATATTCAAAGGCAACCTCCCTTAGAATTTCTTGAGCATCTCAGTAGTATTCTAATTTCACTTTATCCTGCATCACAATCATCTGGAATAATGAATTTTTGGAGTGGGCATTGCCAAGCAACACCTGATACTTACCCCTTGCTCGGAAGTCATCCGGAAAAAAAAATTATTTTATTAGCTACTGGTTTTCAGGGAATAGGAATTATGAGAGGGGCCGCAATTGGTAAAATAATGGCAGAATACACTATCACAGGTAAAAAAAGCTCGAAATTAACTGATAACTATTGGATAGATCGATTCCATAATTTTCCAAATGATTTTCCAATTCAAGAGGGTTTTCAATTATGAAGAAAAATTGCCATAATGAAACTAACATAGAGATAATTAATAATAATTATGCCTTTAAAATTCCTAAAAATGATGCTGAAAAGGCAAGAAAATTATTAAGCTCTCGAAAGTTACTAGATCCAACTAGAAAAACATTGAGAGATGAAAATTTTGTTTATTTCCCAATAATTTTTTCTCCTGATCTCAAGTTTTCTATTCCTAATGGTAAAATTGTTAAAAAATCACTTCCAAAAAACAAACGTTTCATTTCCGTTAAGAATGCCTTGAAAGCTGTGGTTCCTAAAGAATTTGAACATTTATTGCCATCTTCTTGGGATCAAATTGGAAATGTAATTATTGTAGAAATTAAAAAAGAATTAGAAAATTATAAGCCGTTAATAGGGAATGCTCTTCTTATTACACACCCACATATTGTGGCTGTTTATGAAAAAGTCTCTCCTGTAAAAGGAACAATAAGGACAAGAACACTTAGATTAATTGCAGGTAAACCAATATCTGAAGTTATACATCAAGAATACGGTATAAAAATATGTGTAGATATACAT
>JAMOVR010000336.1 GCA_027061945.1 Candidatus Heimdallarchaeota archaeon | reverse complement strand
CTTTTAAAAACCCCTTCCCCACTAATTTTAAAGGGCAAATACAAAAATTAGCTGTTGAAGGAGCAGAAACCAAGTTATTCCAGAAAAATTTCTCTCAAAACAATTGGAAATAGGGGAATGTTTCCTTCAAATAAAGTAGAAGGAGGAATCGCATACTATGAGTCTCAATTAGAGTGAAACTTATACATGCTTCTTGAACATGCCCCTGAAGTAGAGAAATACAAACCTCAACCCTTAACAATAACTATTAAATCAGAAAATGGAATAAACAAAAATTACACCCCTGATGTATTAATCTATCTCAAAAATGATTCCAAACTATTAGTTGAAGTAAAACCGTTAGAAATTGTTTCTAAACAATATGAAAAACATGGATTAAAATGGAAGGAAATAGAAAAGTGGTGCAAGGAAAAAGGCTTAACTTTTAAAATACTAACTGAAAATGAGATTAGAACGCCAAGATTGGCAAATGTTTGGTTTACTTATGGAGCATCTCTGAATAGAAATAATGCTAAATATATGAAAATCTTAAATAAATTTCTAAAATCTAAGGGTAAAAATGGCTACGAATACAATTAGACTCTGTATTGACTTTGCTCAAGAAATAGGGGTAGAAATAACAAAAGCCAGTCAGATTATTTGCTACGCAATTTATCATGGAGAAGTCTTCGTTGATACGTTCTCTACTGAAGAAATATCTCCCTATACTTTAATTAGACCACTTTCTTCTCAGAAAAAACCACCATTTAAAAGCATACTAGAAGAACTACTTATAAAAGAGCCCTCAATTGAAACTATTTCTTCCTCGAATCAGATAAATATACAAACAAAAGAACTAACTTCAAAATTTATTCCAGAAAAATATCGTGAACTAGTAAATAAAAGACTAGAAATAGTGGAAGAATGACTTTCCGTTCCATCACACAAAAGAACAGTTGAATGGAGAAACAAATTTTACAATAAATGGGGTGTAAAAAAATCTACAATCTACCGATGGGTGAAAGCATACCAGAGAGACAGAATCTACGGCTTAATTCCTAAGTTTTCAGAGAGAGGAAAGAAAAGTAAACAACCAAAAGAAGTAATTGAGCTCATGGAAAAAGCTAGAAAAATATTTTTATCCCCGGATGGTACCTTGAAAAAAGCTTACCACTTTCTCAAAAAAGAATGTAACAAAAAAAGTTTACCAATACCATCATTATCTGCTTTCCGCCATTACATTTATGACAATACTAGTGCTTCTGAGAGGGCATTATTAAAAAAAGGAAAACTACTATTCAACGCACTTTACTCCCTCCTTAGAATCTTTTAAAAATGCTTTAATGCCACTTCAAATAATCCAAATAGACAATACTTCACTAGACGTATTTACTGTTGATACTGAGAGTAGAGAAATAATAGGTACTCCTTACCTAACAGCTTCAATTGATGTATATTCTGGAATGATTACAGGGATATACCTTTCTTTAAACGCCCCATCCAGATACGGTATTTCAACTGGTTGTGGTTGGAACGTAATTACATGAGGGTCATGTTCCAAGAGGAGATAAAAGTCTCTTTCCAACTGGGATTCATATCGTGCAACGCCTCCTCTAACTTTATTCGATGCAAACATTCCCCTATTACTGGTTGTTTTTGGCGGAATTCGTCTCTTAGAAACACTAAAAGATGGGTTTTGTTGTTTCAACAGGATGAAATTCTTCGTAAGTTCTTATAAGTGGAAAGAGAGGGGTTACTATAAGTGAAAAAGATTCATCTTTTATTTTGGTTTTGATAAAAGGTTTATTTTTGAATAGATAAGTGATTGACTTCTCTTTATAAATACTCATTTTAGAAATGAAAAAAATTGCTTTTAGAATGGCTATTGCCATTTATTTTGCACGTTTTTTCTTCATTGCCACTTATTTCGGAATCCATTGCCATTTATTTCGGAAAAACTCAAAAACTCACAAAAACTCAAAAAATTAGAGTTATTTAATGAATTATGAGCATCCTGTTGTTGTTCCGCAGGTGGTACAGACGTAGCAAGTTCCTGAACGGACAGTGATGTTTCCGCATGCTGGGCATAGAGGTGCGGAGTCATCAACGGCAGGAGGACTGTTTTCAGTGGTTGTGTTGTAATTGCTACTTATTTCTACTCCCCAGTCTTGGTCGAGGAAAGCGTCTAGTTTAGCAGTTTCTCCGTTTCCGGTGTCTAGTGAAAGTTCTTGTGCTTGTTGTGCTTGTTTTCTTAGTTCTTCGTAGTCAATAATTCCTTCTCTTTCGTCTGGAGGCAAGAATTTCAGGGCCAAATAACGGAATATGTAGTCTACAAGACTTTTGGCGGTTGGTATGGAAGGATTGGTAGTGTATCCAGAGGGCTCGAACCTCATGTTTACAAATTTCCGGACTAAGACGTTTAGGGGTATTCCGTATTGGAGAGCGATGCTTACGAGGGTCGCGATGGTGTCCATGAGTCCTGAGATGGTGCTTCCTTCTTTGCTCATGGTTATGAATACTTCTCCTGGTTTTCCGTCGTCGTAGAGACCGATGGTAATATATCCTTCATGCCCATCTACGCTGAACTTGTGAGTGATGCTTCTGCGTTCGTCTGGAAGTCGTTTTCTCACGGGCCTGGGCATGTCGTCACTGGGCTTTTGTTTGTTTTCTTCTTTCTTCTCTTCTTTAGAAGTTGTCAGTACTTGGACTTTCTTGCTTCCATCTCTGTAGATCGCTACGGCTTTTATTCCTAATTTCCACGCTTCGATGTACGTGTTCATAATATCTTCGACGGTCGCTTCTTCGGGGACGTTTACGGTCTTGCTTATTGCTCCTGAAAGGAATGGCTGTACTGCAGCTAGCATTTTTAGGTGCCCCATGTAGTGGATGAATCTGTTTCCTTTGGCGGGTTTAAATGCGCAGTCGAATACTGGTAAGTGTTCTGATTTTAGGTGCGGTGCCCCTTCAATAGTGTCGTTTTCGTCAATGTATTTGACAATGTCTTCTATTTGTTCTTTTGAATATCCGAGACTCTCGAGAGCGAGAGGTACTGTCTTGTTAACCATTTTTAATAGACCTCCGCCCACGAGTTTTTTGTATTTTACGAGGGCGATGTCTGGTTCTATTCCGGTAGTGTCCGCGTCCATGAAGAAACTGATTGTCCCTGTGGGTGCCAAGAGAGTTACTTGTGCGTTTCTGTAACCATACTTTTCACCCATTTCAAGAGCTTCGTCCCAAAGCTTCCTTGCTTCTTCCACTAAGTAATCTGGGACAAGGTCAGGGATTTGATAAGCATGCTCCCTATGTAATTTTATAACTTCAAGCATTGGTTCCCTATTTTTCTCGAATTCTTTGAAGGGCCCTACTGCTAGGGCTAGTTTTGCAGACTGCTTATATGCTTTCGCCGTCATTATGGCCGTGACTGCTGCTGCGTATGCCCTTCCTTCTTCGCTGTCGTATGGTAGTCCTAAACTCATTAACAGCCCGCCCAAGTTAGTATATCCAAGACCTAAAGGTCTGAAGTCTTCACTCATCCTAGTGAACTCTTCAGTTGGGTAGCCCGCGTTGCTAACGATTATTTCTTGAGCGGTAATCATGATGTCTACGGTATGCTTGAATTCTTCGAGGTTGAAAGTTCCGTCTGGCATTCTGTATTTCATCAGATTAATACTTGCAAGGTTACAAGACGTGTTGTCCAGGAACATGAATTCTGAGCAAGGATTAGACGCAACTATTTCCCCACTGTTTTTTACCGTGTTCCACTTGTTAATGGTGTCGTGGAACTGCATCCCGGGGTCTCCACACTGCCAAGTGGCCTCTGCAATTTGTCTCAATAATTCCTGGGCTTTGTAAGTATGAGCTATTTCTCCACTTGTCCTCCAAGTAGTGTGCCACTCTTTGTCCTCCAACACCCTACGCATAAAATCGTTGGTTACCCTTACAGAATGATTAGCATTCTGGAAGTAGACAGAATGATACGCTTCTCCATCAAGACCCCCTTCGTATCCTGCTGCTATTAAGGCCCATGCCTTCTTTTCTTCGTGAGCCTTGATCCAGATGAATTTCTCGATGTCTGGATGATCAGCATCCATAATAACCATTTTAGCTGCTCTTCGGGTCTTACCTCCGCTTTTAATTGCTTCTGCGCCTGCATCTAAAATCTTCATGAAAGAAATAGGACCACTAGCAGTACCTCCCGTAGAAAGTGGTTCTCCTTCTGCCCGGAGCTTTGAAATATTGATTCCTGAACCAGAACCAAACTTAAAGATCATTCCTTCAATTTTTACTAAGTCCAGAATGGATTCCATATCATCTTCTACATGATTAATAAAGCAAGCAGAAGCCTGTGGTTTTTCTTCTATGCCTACATTAAAGAATACTGGTGAGTTGAACGCAGCTCTCTGGGTAACCAATAGATAAGTCAATTCTGCTCTGAAATTTTCAGCGTCCTCATCCGTCTCAAAATAACCATCTTCAATTCCCCAATCAGTAATAGTGTTTACGACTCTGTCAATTAATTGCTTTAAGCTATATTCTCTTCCTGGTTTTTCTAAGTCCCCCCAGAAATATTTGCTAGCTACAACATTAGTAGCTAGCTGGGACCAATTTGTAGGAAATTCCACATTTTTTTGTTCAAAAATTTTTTTTCCGTTGGGACCAGCAATTACAGCATCTCTTAATTCCCATTCAACCATTTCATATGGATGAACGCCTTTTGTAGTAAACAGTCTTCTAATTTTTATTTTACGAATTTTTTGTTTGTTTTCCAACTTACTCATTGCACCACCTTTTATTAGTACTGTCGCGGGGAGAGAAACGAATCAGTATTCGCTGGAATCTGGGGATACTTTTTCGTTTAAAAAAGTAAGTACTACTCTCTTGATCTTTTGATTTTAAAAACTAAGACAGAGGCGTAATTATAAGTTAAAAACAATTTCTACACGATTTTAGTGAGATACTTCTTCATGATAAGAAAAAAAATAAGCTTGAAAAAAAATTTCCAATTGGACATTATGGACATAAATTAAAAAACACAAAATGGCGCTCCAAAAAACAATTGATTTCACTTATAATAACTTTAGAAAAAAGCTCAGTATTTATTAAGTAAAAATGAAAATAAAAAATAATGAACAAGCTATTCTTAAGCTATAACAGTAAAATGAAAAAATATGTTAATGAAATATCTGATTTTTTAAACGAAAAAGGAGGATGCTATGAGCTCGTGTACGATTCTG
>JAMOVR010000335.1 GCA_027061945.1 Candidatus Heimdallarchaeota archaeon | reverse complement strand
TGATCAACTAGGTCAGACTTTAACGTATAAGCTTTTATCTCTCCCAAATAAGAATGGTTTTGCTAACATTGAAACTGAAGGAATTTATGTAATTCTAAATGGAAATCCTAATGAAGTTAATTTTTGGCAGCCTGGTTCCTATTTTGTTTTTGCCGATTGGGAAGGGTGGAAACAATTTTCTTCAAACTCAACGCTTTCAATTACAACTCAAGATGTTTTACCAGATAAGCAAGTTCAAATAACAATAATAAAATATTTTATTAAAACTCAAGATAACGACAAAATTTTTGAATTCTTTATTAATTCTTATAGCGAACTTAAGATGGGTGTTTCTGTTCAGTCATCTATATTTAATGGGACATATATGTATGATAAACAAACAGGGAGCTTAGTTTACTCTCATGAAATAAAAGATAATCTGTCAATAAATGCTTCAGTAATCACTTCTAGGAGCTTTACTAATTATGAATTTAAAGATCTCTCCTATGATTTTGGAAACACAGAGGCGCTCTCATTTAATGTTAACTATATAATTATAACACCAGCATTTTTAGCTGCAATTATTTTAAGAAAAAGGATAATTAAGAAGTGAATTCGATATTGTTCAATTAAATATTCTTTAATTGTTTGAGTTCATTCTAATTTTAGGATGAAGAATTCGCTCACAGGAATTGATATTAGAGCATTAACTAGTGAAACCCGTGAAATGATTGAAGGAGCTTGGATAAACAACATATATCAGTTACCCAATGGAGTTTTCCTATTCAAGTTAAGGATACCTGGGGTCTCTGGTTCTCATTTCTTATTAGTCGAACCTGAAAAAAGATTTCATTTCACAAACTACTCTAGACCTGTTCCAAAGTCTCCCCCTAATTTCTGTACAACCCTAAGAAGGCACTTAAGAGATAAAAGAATTAATAAAATAATTCAAAATGGATTAGATCGGATTATTGAACTAGAAATTGGTCCAACACCCTCCTATAAATTAGTAATCGAATTATTCCCAAGGGGGGCAATGATACTGGTCAGTCCAGAAAATAAGATCATTATAGCAACTTCTTACCGTAAAATGAAAGATAGAGATATACACCCAGGAAGGCAATATGTTCCTATTTCTAATTCTAAAAAAAATCTTCTTAATATTTCTATTGAGGAACTAAGAGAAATAATTTTGAGAGAAACTGAACAAAAGATAGGGATTTTATTAAATAGAACTTTGGATGTCGGCCCATTTTGGTCTAAAGAACTAATTAAAAGAGCACAAATAGATAATAAACCATCAAAGGAGCTTCAAAAACATGATGTTGAGAAAATACTAGATGTTGTTAAGAACCTACAAGAAAAAATCGTTAATGAACAATATGAACCAGTAGTTGTTATTGAGGAAAAAAAAATTAGTCAAGAAAAAGAAAATACAACAGAAATCGATCTGGAAGATGGAAATAATATAAATACAGAACCTGAAGAAAACGATACGACCTACCAAAATTTTTCTAAAAAGTTTAAACCTGAAGATATCGTAGATATTGCCCCTTTTCCCCTTATCTCTTACAACGAACTTAAGCAAGTCCGCGTGGATTCTTTAAATGATGCCCTGGATTATTTCTTTTCTAATCAAGAGGAAGATTATGAGATAGGAGGAGAAATGGAGATAGTTATTTCCAAGAAAACAGGGTTAGAGAGAAGATTAGAAGAACAAATAAAACATTATGAGTTACAAAAAAAGATCTCTGAGAGCTCTCGTAAAAATGCAGACCTAATTTATCAATATTTTAATGAACTAAACGAATTATTTCATGCAATAAATACTGCTATCATAAAGAAAGTACCTTGGGCTGAAGTCCGTGAAAAACTATTGAAAGCTAAAAATACAGGAATAAAATCAGCTAGTATTTTTAAAGATCTTAACCCTTCAGTTGCAAAAGTAACCGTAGAATTAAAAACAGAGAATGGGGATACAAAAGAGCTATCATTGGATTTTAGAAAAACAATCACTGAGTTAGCGGAGGAATACTATCGAAAAGCAAAGAAAGCTGAGAAGAAACTAGTAGGTGCAGAAAGAGCGATACAAGAAACTAAGAAAAAGATTGAAGAAGCAAAACAAAAAGGCGAAGAGCTACAGAAAAAGACTATATTACCCGCAGTAATCCTCCGAAGGAAAAGAAAGTGGTATGAGAAATTTTTATGGTTTTTTACTAGTGAAAATCTGTTGGTAATCGCAGGTACTGATGCTTCTACTAATGAAAAAATAATTAAAAGATATATGGAAGAAAATGATCTTTATTTCCATGCAGATATCCATGGTGCCCCTTCAGTTGTATTAAAAGAAGGACAAATTAAAGCAGGTGAAAAATCAATTTTAGAAGCAGCAAATTTAGCCGTTGCATTTTCTAGTGCATGGAAAGCAGGAATAAGTACTGCAGATGCATATTATGTTAAACCAGAGCAAGTTTCATTTACACCTCCTTCTGGGCAGTATTTAACTAAAGGTGCCGTTATGATTTATGGTGAAAAGAAATATGTGAGGCACTTACCAATTAAAACTTCTATCGGAATGATTGTTAAAAAAGAGTGGGTGGAGATAATAGGTGGACCTTTAGAGGCGATTAAAACTCATGCAGACATAACTGTAGAAATCATGCCAGGTGAGCAACAACCAGGAAATACCGCTAAACAAATAATGGGAATTTTCAAAAAATATCTTCCAGAAGAAGAGCACTATAAAATTAAAACAACGAACTTGAATGAAATAATCAAGTTTATCCCAGGGAACTCACGAGTGAGCAATACTTATAAGAAGGAGAAATAAATTAGAGCACTGAACAATATACATGAGATCAGTACAAAAATATCCTATAATTTTTTAATATGTCTAGAAAAAAGTAAAAAAATTATTTACTATTATGGTGGTTTTTCTTGCCATGGTTCAGGCAATTTAATTCTTAGTTCTTCAAGGACATTTCTAAGAGTTTTATTTATTCGGTTCCAATGGCTACCCACCCAATATGCTTTATTGCATTGAGGACAATAATAAGCCCATTTTAGGTGTTTTCTTGTGTTTTCGGGGATTATTGGATTATCCGAAACGTCATAAATAATTTCTAATTTTTGATTACACTCTTGGCATCTAGGAGTAGAAAAATCTATTGTTAATCCTTCTTTAATAAGAACAGGGATCAGTTTTTTTAAGACGTCAGACAAAAGCATAGTTCTTTCTAAATAATAAACTTTTTTTTGGTGTTTTTTTAAAATATTTTGAACTTCAATTCCAGTAGTAATAAAAATTATCTTTTTATTTTCATTATCTTGATCACACAGTTCATAATCCCTTAAAGAAATATGAGAAATAATTGTAGGTATTCCCATAATTCTAAGAAATGGTTTGAGATGACCTAAAGATCCATCTAATATTACTAAGTAATTATCATTATTATTATCATGTTTTGTCTTATGAAAACTATTTATCATCTTCTCAATTAAGATATCAAAGAAAAAATACTTGATTTTTTTGAAGTCCTCATTTTATCTCTAGAAATTACTTTTTTATTTGTTTGAATTATCCCTCGCTTACACGAGTGCTTTCTCTTACCGTGTTTTCGCGAAGAGCTTTGACCCCTAAAGGGTGAGAGTGTGTTTATGTCACGATGCCTTAGGTGTTTGGAGGTGTTGCCCTAATGCCTATATATCGATCATCGAAAGAAACATCCTAGTACGCCATTAATGGGTGTCGTATGTGGAATGGCTGCATTTCGTCAGTAACCGATCGTTATACAATCAAGTAAAGATACATGTTGATGTGTACATATTACTGACGCGATCTCTCCTACCTTACGGGGGATCTCCTTGCAGTATATTTGATGAGAGAAGATACTAAGGGCCAATTATGACAGAATTAATACCGTGCTGGTGTAGCCACTCATCATATAACGCCTATGGTGAAGATCCTATAAAATCCGCTCCAAAAATTCTTTACAGAGGAGAGATATTGGGAAAAATTTTCTTTAAAAAATATAGATCCTTTGCATAGTAAAGATGTAGTATTTCCTAAGAAACTAATAATGAATACTGAATTTGATTTTTTCATTCCATATCCAACTGCAATTTTTAATATCCCATAAAGAAACATAATCAATTTGAGATGGGACTCTTTTAACAGTAGTAGAAACAATGAATCGTCCTATTTCTTCTTGATGTTTTGACAGGAATTCATTAAAAACAGTTGGTAATGACGTTTTTTTAGGAATATTAATTTCTATAAAATACATTTCTTCTAACGGTCGTTCTATATTTTTAGTTGCTAATAACGCAAAGTTAGGTACTTGTAATAGAATATTTTTAATTGCTACTAATAATTCTAAAGAAGGATTTTCCAAAAGGATTGTTAAAATACGGGTAGACATCAATCTTATTTGTGGTCTCCACTGAATAACTTTTTTAGAAACAAATTCGTCAATAATACTTTTTATTTTCTGATAAGAAAGGCTATAATCTGTTTCAAACCATTTTTTTACTGCATTTGGATTAACTCTTAATCCTCTATTAGTTCCAGTTGCTTTCCACAATCCCTTTAAAACTAAAATTTTTTCTAGATCTAAATCAAGTATTCTTTTTCCTCTCTCTTTGAAGAAATTCCATTCATGCCAATAATCAAAAGTATTTGGTAGTCGTATGTCAAGGTCTTCTAAAAAGTCAAGAGGAATATAAGTTAATAGGTTTTCTATATATTCTTCATTTAGATCCCATTTTTTTCCCATTCGTGATAATTGCTTAGAGTTTATGCCATATGAGCTGTATAAATATGCAT
>JAMOVR010000334.1 GCA_027061945.1 Candidatus Heimdallarchaeota archaeon | reverse complement strand
ATGTTAAACTAAAAAATTATAATCTATTGGTTTTTGAAAAGGCATTACCTGTTTTTAATGATCAAGAGATTATTTTTAACACAAAATTGCAAGAATATGACTTTTTACTTTCAATATCTATTCTTCCTGAAAAAGAAAAGCAATATTTTGAGTCGAATTATTCGGGACTATTTATAAGTAGTGACGGAATTCAAGAATGGTCTTTATTGAAAGACGTTTTTTGAAGGCCATTTTTTCCGTTAACTTTATAATATTTGAATAGTAGTATACTTTAGGTATACTACCTATATTGGCCGATGAAAAATAACGGAGGTAACGAATATGGCAGCTAAAAAGTTTAAATTAAAGGTTGCAGAAGCAAAAGCCCAAGACGTTGGGAGAGGAATTTGTAGAATTGATCCTGCGGTAGCCGCAGAAATGGGTATACGTTCAGGAGATGTAATCAAAATCACTGGCAATAAAGAAACAGTAGCCCTTGCTTGGTTAGGTTATCCTGAAGATAAAGGGACAAACATAATTCGTTTAGATAGCAATCTAAGATATAATGCGGGTACTGGAATAGATGAAAGTGTTTTTGTTGAGAAGATAGAGGCAGTACCAGCTCAGAAATTAGTTTTGGCTCCTGCAGAGGGAGTAACTATTGGCAATGGAGAATCATATATTCGAAACATCTTGGAAGGTCGTGTCTTATCAAAAGGAGACATTGTTGAAATTCCTGTACTTAATCGAAAAATCCGCTTTGGAGTAGTTGATTTTATTCCCAAGAAAAAAGCAGTAATCGTTACTGGAAGTACTGAGGTCGAGCTTAAAGCCGAAAAATTCGAAGAAAAGAAAGTCGCTGCTGCTGGCGGGGGTATTCCTGAAGTTACTTACGAAGACATTGGTGGTTTAGAAAGTGCAATCAAAAAAGTTCGTGAAATGATCGAGTTACCTTTAAAACACCCTGAAGTCTTCGAGAAGTTAGGAATTGAACCTCCTAAGGGAGTATTGTTATATGGTCCTCCTGGAACCGGTAAAACATTACTAGCTAAGGCTGTCGCTAATGAATCACAAGCCAATTTCTATAGTATTGGTGGCCCAGAGATAATGAGTAAATTCTATGGTGAAAGCGAGGAACGCTTACGTGAAATCTTTGAAGAAGCCGAAGCAAATGCACCCAGTATAATCTTTATCGATGAGCTAGACTCTATTGCCCCTAAGAGAGAAGAAGTAACTGGCGAAGTTGAAAGAAGAGTCGTTGCTCAATTATTATCTTTAATGGATGGGCTAAAGAGTCGTGGTCAGGTTATAGTTATCGGTGCAACTAACAGGCCTAACGCTATTGACCCTGCATTAAGAAGACCTGGTAGATTTGACAGGGAAATAGAGATTGGAGTACCCAATCAACAAGGTAGGAGAGAAATCTTTGCAGTTCATACCCGAGGTATGCCTTTAGCCGATGATGTAGACTTAGATGAATTAGCAAGAAAAACCCATGGTTTCGTAGGTGCAGATATTGAAGCAGTATGTAAAGAGGCTGCAATGAGCGCTTTAAGAAGGGTATTACCCGAGATTAAGTGGGATGAAGAAGAGATCTCTGCTGATATCCTTGAGAAACTTGTTGTTACAAAAGAAGACTTCGAAAAGGCTCTCAATGATGTAGAACCTTCTGCTATGAGGGAAGTACTTGTAGATGTTCCAGATATTGGTTGGGACGACATTGGTGGTCTTGAGGAAGTCAAACAGGAATTAAAAGAGACAGTACAATGGCCTCTAAAGTATGGTGAATTCTATAAATACATGGGTGGTATTCCTCCTAAAGGTATCTTACTATATGGTCCTCCTGGAACCGGTAAAACAATGTTAGCAAAGGCTGTTGCTAAAGAATCCGAAGCAAACTTTATAGCCGTTAAAGGACCTGAATTCTTGAGTAAATGGGTAGGTGAAAGCGAAAGAAGAGTTCGTGAAACATTTAGAAAAGCAAGACAAGCCGCTCCTTGTGTAATATTCATTGATGAAATTGATGCAATTGCAGCTTCCAGAGGTCGTGGATTTGGAGACAGTGGTGTTACAGAAAGAGTTGTATCTCAAATCTTAACCGAAATGGACGGTATTGAAGAATTAAGAGGAGTTACTGTAATAGCAGCAACAAATAGACCTGACTTACTTGACAAAGCGTTGCTTAGACCGGGTAGATTTGACAGACTCATTGAAGTACCATTACCGGATGAAAAGACAAGATTAGAGATCTTAAAGATACATGCTAAAGGAAAGCCGTTCTCTGACAAAATTGATTGGGAACGCATAGCCAAAGAAACCGACGGGTTCAGTGGTGCTGAATTAGCGGCAATCGTACAAGAAGCAGTAATGATGGCTATCAGAGACTACATTGAAAAAGGAAAAATCCCAGAAAAAATCGAAAAACCTGAAGAAGCCTTCAAGAAATATGAAATTACTCCGGATCATGTAGAAAAGGCCCTTGAAAGAGTGAAAAAACGTTCAAAGGCAACTACGGGTACGGTATCTCTATAAAAAGAGTGATTAGCTAAATTAGAGGGGAAATTACCCTCTAAAATATAAAAATTATAAAAATTCATTTGAAAATTCACATAACAATTCTTGTTTCCTCGCTCATTTTTTCTCCTTTTCTTTCTTTTTCTTTTTAACAAAAAATAGAAAAGTAGCTTTTCATTTCAATGATATAATGGTCGAACGTTTAAGAGTTGGAGTCTTTATTTATGATAGTGTCAATATTCTTGAAGTTGCGGGATCCTTTGATGTATTATCTGAAGCAGCAATGCCTTCGCATGAGCCAGATCGCCCACCCATAAAGTTATTTAATGTTTTTACGTTTTCTGAGAAAATTGACGTATTGGAAACTAGTAATGGATTATTAGTGACCCCGGATTATGACTTAGAATCTGTTCCAGTTATTGACGTCTTAATTCTTCCAGGAGGCCCGGGAGCTAAGAGGATTACTCAAGATAGTCCGATTGTTAGATATATCCAAGATTTTTATGATGAAATGGAGCTTGTTGGTACCGTTTCTACTGGTGCACGAATTTTCGGGTTAACTGGTTTAGCAAATGAAAGAAGGATGACTACTTCTAAAGAATATCTTGAGGAGTTTTCAAAAGAATTCCCTGAGATTAAGGTAGTAAGTGGTTTTAGATATCTAGATGATGATACTGTTGTAAGTTCTTCAGGACCAAGTAGCTCAATAGATCTAGGACTATATATTATCTACAAGCTATTTGGAATAGAAGCTGTAAATTACACATCTGAAAAAATAGATTATGTATTTACACCGTAGATATACTTTTCTTTTTTGAGGGGTTACACACTTCTTTGAACATATTGAACGCGGGGATGGGAAATCTCTTAGCGCATGTAGAGAAAAAAAATCATAAATTTACGATGATCAATTCCTTACAATACAACGGAGGTCGCTTTTTGGGGAAGTGCTATTTAATGTTACAAGCATCTTTCCAAAAAGCAAGACATGGTTCACCTAATTATTATTAGGGTTACCATATCCTCCGCCACCAGGAGTTTCAATTCTTAATCTTTCTCCCTTCTTAGCGGAAATCGTTATTCTCCCCGGTAATTGAACTACCTCTCCATTTTGTTTAATCAATAAATTTTTCCCTCTAGATGCATTCATACCACCTTTTAATCCCCATGGCGAAAATTTTCTTCTTTCTGTCTGCAAAGAAATTTCAACGTCTGTTAAAAACAAGTATTCCCTAATTATCCCATTTCCTCCTCTATGTTTTCCTTTACCACCAGAATTTTCTCTTATCTTGTATGCAGTTACTCTTAATGGATATTCGAGTTCTAATGCTTCAATTGGTGTATTCCATGTATTAGTCATGTGACTATGAATAGCGTTTTCACCATCGCAATTATTTGTAGCCCCGGTCCCACCACCAATTGTTTCATAATAAGAAAAGGATTTGTTGGTATTTGGATCAATTCCTCCAATAAGTACGTTATTCATTGTCCCTTGACTTGCTGCAGGGACAGATATTGCCTTGCTTAATGCACCAAAAACTACATCGACAATCCTTTGGCTAGTTTCTGTGTTTCCTGAACTAACTGCTGCAGGCCAATTAGGATTAACAACCGTCCCAACAGGAGCGACTATTTTTATTGGTGAAAATCCCCCCTCATTCGCTGGAACATCATCACCAGTAATACATCTAAAAACATAGAACACTGCGCTACGAGTTACTGCGAGTGGAGCGTTTGTGTTACCTTGAACTTGTTTTGCAGTCCCTGTAAAATCAACAGTAGCTTCTCCATTTGAGATCGTTATTTTTACTTTTATTTTTACAGGATTATCAATTACACCGTCAGAGTCTAAGAAATCCTCAAATTCATATGATCCTTCGGGGATTTGTCTTAGTTTATTATGAGTCGCTTGTTTAGTCATATCAAAAAGAAGTTTTTGTGCCTCAAAGAGTTTATCAGTGCCATATTCCATTGCTAACTCTTTTACCCTTTCCTCTCCTTTATTAACAGAGCCAATCTGTGCCATAAAATCCCCTTTTCGCTCCAATGGGGTTCTTACATTCTCAAGAATTAAATTCAGAATATTTTTCTGAATTTTTCCACGATCGACTATTTTTACCGGCGGAATAGAAAGCCCTTCTTGAAAAATTTGTGTACTAGCTCCAGGCATTGAACCGGGAACAATTCCACCAATATCTGCATGATGAGCTCTATTGGCCACGAAAAAAGAAGGGCTATTATCGCTTTCTAAGAATACGGGTTTTATTAATGTTATGTCTGGGAGATGTGTTCCACCTCTAAATGGAGAATTATGTATAATTATGTCACCGATGTAAAACTCATCTTTGAATGCTTTTAGTCCTTCTTTTACAGAGGTACTCATTGAGCCAAGATGAACAGGAATTGCTTCCGCTTGTGCAAGTAATCCTCCATCAGAAGTAAACACTGCTGTCGAAAAGTCAGCTCTTTCTTTAATGTTTGGACTTAATGCAGTCATTCTAAGTACTGTTGCCATTTCTTCAGCAATACTTTCGAGTTTTTTCTGAATTACAGCTAAAGTTATTTTATCCATTATTTTCGCCTCCTTAAAATAAGATGCATTGTTTCTGTTAGTTCCCCATACCATCCTGGCGGTACAAAGATGGTAGTATCTGGTTGTAGAATAATACTTGGTCCTACAATCTTATCTTCTAACATAATATTTTTCTTATAAAAAACACTTGCATCTTGATCTTTGTTGTTATAAAAAATTGTTACATTTTTAGCAGGAGAGAGCTTCTCATTTTCTTTTCTCTTTTGAGGCTTAGAGATCTTTAATTTATAACCTTGTGAATTCGCTACTAGTACTATATTAATGATTTTGACTGGTGTTTCTAGTGTAAACCCATATTTTCTCATATGATTTTCTAAAAATTTGTGTCTTAACTGCCTTAGATCTTCTTTTTCATGTTCCCATTTAATTCTCATTTCATAGCCTTGCCCTTCAAATCTCATTTCTAAATAATACTCAAATACTATTTTGTTTAATGAAATTCCCTCATATTTAATAGTCTCTAAAATAGTTGCTTTTAATTCTTCAAAAGCGTTCATTAATCTCTCATAAGTTATATTTTCAATTTCAAGAAATACTGACTTTGATCGTTCATAACGATGTTCTGCAGTAAGTAATCCAAGTGCTGACCAAGTACCAGGGTACGGAGGGATTATCACTGCATTTACTCCAAGTTTTTCGCCTAATTCTGCAGCGTGCACTGGCCCTTGTCCTCCAAAAGCTAATAGTGCAAATTCCTTTGGATTATATCCTCTCTCGATACTAACTTTTCTAAGGGCACTAATTATGTTATTCTGGTAGACCTGTTGAATACCTTCTGCAGTTGTTTTTGTATCGGTTCCCAATTCTTCAGCTAGTCTTGAAACAGCTTTAAATGCTAATTCCGAATATAATTTCACGGTACCTCCCGCAAAATTTTCTTCATGAAGCCTCCCAGTAACTACATCTGCATCTGTTACTGTGGGTATCTTGTTACCTTTACCATAGCATGCGGGGCCCGGTTCTGATCCAGCGCTTTCAGGTCCAACTTTAAAAAACCCATTTACTAATCTAGCAAGACTTCCTCCTCCTGCTCCAATTGTTTCTACATCTACAACAGGTAACCCATTAACAAGACCGCTTATTTCAGTCCTTTTTTTAATCTCTTCTTTGCCGTTCACAATTATTCCTACATCAGTACTTGTACCACCTATATCTATAGAGATAAGATTTGCCCATCCGGTAACTTTGGATGTGTATTGCGCAGCTTTTATTCCTCCAGCTAGTCCGGAAAGGAGTAATTCGCTAGGCCTTTTTTTGATAGTGGAGGGGAAGCTTATTCCTGCATCTGATTTAAAAATACTCAAAACCCCATGAAACGCATTTTTCCTCAGATTTTTCTCTAATATTTCTAAATACTCACTTATTATTGGCTTTAAAAACGCATCTATTACGGTTGTACTTGTCCGTTCAAATTCTCTAAATTCGGGTAAGACTTCATAAGAAATTGAAACAGGGATACCTATTTCTTCTTGTATCGCTGTCTTGAGCTTTATCTCATGTTCTGGTTTTTTAAAAGAAAATAGCAAACTAATCGCAATACTTTCCGGTTTTTTTTCTAGTACATTTTTAATAATGTTATTTATTTCTTCATCAGTTAATTTTTCAATTATTTCTCCATGAGCACCAATTCTTTCATTAACACCAATTCTCATTTCTTTTGTAACTAAAGGCACTGGTCTTTTTACTTCTAAATCATAAAGCTTAGGCCTTTTTTGTCTACCAATCTCTATTACATCTTCAAAGTTTTTAGTAGTAATAAGCGCTATTTTAGGTCCTTTTCTTTCTATAATTGCATTTGTACCGACTGTTGTCCCATGAATTAATAGATCTGCATTTTCTTTATTCTTTATTTTTTTGAAACCTTCAATTATAGCATTTGTTGGGTTTTTTGGCGTGCTGGGTACCTTAAAAACAAACGTTTCTCCGGTCACTTCATTCGTTACTACAAAATCAGTAAAAGTTCCACCAGTATCTATTCCTATTCCTAACATTTTATGCTTTGTTTTTAGTTTGACTTGAAATTTAATTTTTCTATTTTACCCCATCAAAGTAGAGATTTCTTGTGTTCTCATTTTTTCACCGTATTTTTTATTATTCTTCATTTTTTTCAATACCGTTAAAAAGTAATGGTTTTAACTTAGAGTGTTCTAAAATTATTGGAAATGAGTCTCCCATTGAAAATGATTTTTGCTGGACTGGACGCAGCGGGTAAAACCACGATCTATAAAAGAACAATGGAAGAAATTGACCCGCAAGCACTGGAAAAAATGAGGCCTACTAGGGGTATTGAACGTCACGATTACTCCTTTCTAGACGTCGACTGGTCAGTATGGGACTTAGGTGGACAGGAATCTTACCGTAAAAAGTATTTGTCGAGACCAGAAATTTTCAACCAAACAAAGGCTTTAATTTTCGTCGTAGATCTTCAAGACCCAGACAGATATGAAGAAGCATATAGTTATTTTGAAGAGATCTTACGGATTCTAGTCAATGTTACGCCGCCTCCAAGAGTATACGTATTATTCCATAAATTCGATCCAGATAAGGTAGCAGCTTTAAGGCCTGATTTTTATAGAGCAACAAAGATATTTAGAAGAGCAGACAAAATTTTGGGTAAAAAATTTACAGGGTTTGCTACTTCAATATATTCTGAATCGATTTCTTTAGCGATTAGGCGTATTTTAATCGAGAACTTTCCCGATATTTTTACAGAGGCATCGTTTAAAAAGAAAACAACGTCTACTAAAACTAAACAGGAGGAAACTACTGCACCAGAACAAGATTCTAAAGAAGCATCCTCAACTGTAGCCGAAACTGCAGAAAAATCTTTAGAAGAAGAAAAGATCAAGCCGAAACCGGAATTGGAAAAAACTGGTGAAGAAGAAACAAAGAGTACCGAAGAATCTTCAGTAGCTACTACATCTACTGAACCTGAAGAAACAATGATTTATGAAGAAGTCCCTGATCTAGGAGATTTAGCCAAAAAGATTCCTGAAAGAGCAACACAAGTTCTTACAGAAAGAATGAACGAGAGTCCTGAGATCATCGGTGTTGCGGTTCTTACTAAAGACGGAAAAATGGTAATTGGCGTTGCAAAATCCTCAACTGATGAAAAGAAACTGAGCAAAATATCAAAAGTTCTTCAAGGCTTGGATATCAGTGTGTATTTCAATGAACTAGGAGATATTGAGTATCGAGGCTTGGGTCATATAAGTTTAGATGAACTAGACATTTACTTTGCAAAAATCTCAGATGAATATGCAATGGCTGTACTAGCAGTTGATGTTTCTACAATGATGCTTGAAAATGCTCAACGCATGGTTAAAACTATGAGAGATTTGATAAAAACTGGTGGAATGGGAACCGTATCTGAAACCACTGCCCCCAGGAAGAAATTTAGTAAAGATGATTATCTTAATGACCTAAAAAGCAGACTAAAAAGAATTAATGGGTTTAAAGAGCTGTGAGCTGTCCTCCTCATCAAGAGCATGTGTTCCGTAACCATTTCCTTTATTATAAGAAAATGATTGGGGATAATTTTTTATGGATTTTTATTTCTAAAAGACACTACAAAACGGGCTGTTCCACCTATATTTCTTAAGTAATTTAAGGAAGCGTTATTATAGTTCCAGTCTGCTTTCCAGCTAGTCACATACATGACAGGCAAACACCCTTTGTTCAATTTTAGGTCGATTATTTTTCCGCATACTTTTCTTATTTTTCACTGAAAAGAATGTGGAAATATTATAATTATAAAAATAAATGAGCATGCAAAGTTGATGTCTTTGTCTAATTCTTATTGTATTTCATATTTCTTAAAATCTTGAACTAACTATGCATGAAGGGCATTGCAGAATATTTATTGTTATAAAATAGGAGATTATCAGTATCCATCCTTTCTTCACCCACCTTTTCAGCCAGACCAGAAGGAAAAGGACTTCACACCGATAAAGTTAAAATACGCTAAGAACAAAAAGTTCCAGAAATAAACACATTTATTTAAAGGTATTTTGAAATATTTCCTAAATAGTATTCATTACAGAGATAAGAACTGTTACGAAAACTACTAATAATCATGTAGACCTTATCATTGGAGGTTGCCATTTTCCGATAATATTTTATTAACTATACTTAAACATTGTTGGAGGCAATTAAATTGAGCGTCTCGAAGACCGAACTAAAAAAGATCCTAACACCTGATAAATATAAAGTAAAATTATTCGAAGAAAAAGGGTTTATGAGAAAACACTGCAAGATATGTGGCAGTGCTTTTTGGACTTTAGATCCAGATAGAGAAGTATGTGGAGACACAAAATGTGTTGGAAAATATGAATTTATTGGCCATAAAGAAAACAAACCTTGGGATTTACATAAAGCAATTAGTGAGCTAACTGACTTTTTCAAGAAACATGGGCACGAGCCCATAGACCCATATCCCGTTGTTGCAAGATGGAGAGAAGATCTGGACTTTACCATTGCTTCAATTGCTGTGTTCCAACCATGGGTCTTAAAAGGAATAATTGAGCCTCCTGCTAATCCATTAGTGATACCTCAACCATGCTTGAGATTTGGAGGTGAATTTAATGACTTAGACAATATTGGAAGGACCGGTCGACACCTTACTTGTTTCACCATGTTCGGTCAACACGCATTTAATAAGAAAGACTGGCCTGGCGGATATTGGATGGATAATTGCATAGATCTAAACTTTAAATTTCTAACAGAACGCATGAAGATAAATCCTGAAGAAATTTCTTATGTGGAAGGAATATGGATGGGTGGTGGTAATTTTGGACCAAACTTAGAGTCAATGGCTCGAGGGCTAGAAGTAGTAAACTCAGTATTTATGCAATATGAACTATTGCCTAATAAGTCATTCAGAGAAATGGATATTAAAACAATTGACGTGGGTTGGGGAGCAGATAGAGTTGCTTGGTTCATGAGTGGAACACCTACTATTTACGAGACTGTATTTGGTCCCGTTCATGAATGGGTAATTAAGCAGACAGGGGTAGAAGTTGATAATGATTTTCTAATGAATTATGGTAGACTTGTGGGAATTTTAGATGTAAACGAAGAAACAAATATTTTAGAAGCACGTAAAGTAATTGCAGATAAATTGGGAATGGAGTTAAAAGAGTTGAATAATAAACTTGCACCTATCGAAGCTCTTTATGCAATTGAAGATCATATAAGAACAATATTATTTGCTGCTGCAGACAGCGCGATACCGAGCAACGTAGGCGGTGGTTATAATCTTAGGTTAGTTCTCAGAAGAGCATTTTCACTAATGGATCAGTTCGAATTTGATTTAGATCTTAAAGAACTTGCTTATAGACATATGATTTACTTAGAAAGGACATACCCAAGATTAAGAGAAGCGGAGAATTTGATTCCTATTATTTTAGATATTGAAAGAAAAAGATATGAAAAGACATTACAAACCGGCAGAAAGTATGTAAAAAGGCTATTATCAAAGTCAAAGAATATTACTACAGAACAATTGTTTGAGCTATATGATTCTAGAGGTATTACACCAGAGCAAGTAAAAGAAATTGCTGAAGAGATGGGTAAGAAAATTGAGATACCTCCTGATTTCTATAAACAACTAAACTTAAGGCATGAACAACAAGAAAAAGCTTCTACTAAAGAAGAAAAGACAGAAAACATAGATAAGATACCATTAGAGAAATTATTGGACATAGAAACTCGTAAACTTTATTATGAGAATCAATACATGAAAGAAGCCGATGCAACAATTCTTGAAGTATTTGACACTGGACACATAGTTTTAGACCAGACAATTTTCTATCCAACAGGAGGAGGCCAAGCTGCAGACCATGGTTGGATATATGCTGGAAAAGACGAATTTGTTGTTAAAGATGTAAAAAAATTCAACAAAGTCATTGTGCATTATGTCGAAGGGCCAATAAAGAAACTGAAAAAAGGTCAGAAAGTACATCTAAAAATTGACTGGAAGAGACGCTCGGCTTTAATGAGACATCACTCTGCAGTACACGTAGTTGGTGGTGCTGCTAGAAAAGTGTTAGGTAATCACGTATGGCAAGTAGGTGCTGATAAAACTCCAGAAAGGGGGAGACTTGATATTTCTCACTGGGAGGCATTATCTCGAGAACAATTAAATGAAATTGAAAGAATCGCTAATGAGATCGTTATTGAAAATGTAAAAATTAACTTCTATGAACTGCCAAGAACAGAAGCTGAAAAAAGATTTGGTTTTGGTATTTATCAAGGGGGAGCACCCCCAGGTAAATTCCTGAGGATTATAGAAATCCCTGGGTTTGATGTACAAGCATGTGGGGGAACGCATGTAGAAAGAACAGGAGACCTTGGATACATCAAAATACTACATTCTGAACGTATACAGGATGGAGTTGTAAGATTAGTGATTACTGCTGGAGAAAAAAGTATTGATGTTATTCAAGAGCAACAAAAAATACTCGACGAAGCAGCAAGTGTATTTAGAGTACAACACGAAGCACTACCTCAAACCGCTAAAAGATTTTTTGAAGAATGGAAGGCACTTCAAAAAGAAGTTAAAAAGCTTAAACAACAATTAGCAGAAGCAAAGCTTCCATCATTAATTGAAAATGCAGAAGAAATTAATGGAATTAAAGTACTAATTTTAAAGATGGACGGAACCAGAGACGATCTAGTAAATTTTGCAGATCGGATCGTTAAAGAGTTTAGTAAAACTATTGCTGTGATTGGTTCTGTTGATAATGATGCGGCAGTAATTGTAGGTGCCAAAACAAAGGATATTGACGTTGATTTAGCAAGAATAGTTCGAGAAACTGCTAAAATCACTGGTGGCGGAGCAGGTGGAAGAGGAAATGTGATAATGGGCGGAGGACCTAAGTACCAACAATTAGACAAAGCACTAGAAAAAGCTAAACAGATAATTAAAGAAACAATAGAAAAATAGGGCATAATAGATAATAAAGTATTACTATACTGGTTAATAAAGCAAAAAAGGTTCAAAGTGATGTAGTAATATACATAATTTCAATTAATATTAACGGTCAAATTTTAGTAAAGAAAAAAGCTACAAAAAAAACGTTAGATAAAAATTGAATTTAACTCTCTCAACGAAATTGTTTTATTAGCTGAATCTCTGGAAAAAACATAGAGGTAGATTAGTTATGGTAAAGATGTTCATCAACATCGGCACCAAGTCCGGAAAAGCCGTTAAAAAAATTCTTGAAGAAGATGATTGTGCTCCATTATATGGTAAAAAAATAGGAGACATTATTGACGGCACCCTAATTGGTTTGCCGGAAGGTTACAAGCTCAAAATCACTGGTGGTAGCGATAAAGACGGATTCCCCATGAGATGGGACGTACCAGGAACAGAAAGACCAAAATTACTTTTAGCTAGTGGTCCTGGATACAGACCTACAAGAAAAGGATTACGAAGAAGAAAAAGAGTCCGTGGAAATACTATTGCTCAAGATATTGCCCAAGTAAACATGGTAGTAGTAGAAGAGGGCAGTGAGCCATTAGAGTAAAAATACAATTCATACTATAAAAAAGAAACTTTTTTCTTTTTGAAACTAATTTTTTATTTATAAAAGATGCCATGCCATAAATATTATATCACGTCACATAAAAATAGGAGTAGAGCAAGATTTCATATATTTTATATTATAAATTCTCCTTCTCCATCAACAGAAAGCTCCTTTCCACTATATAGGAAAAGGGCAGGAAAACAATAATGTTAAATCATATCATAAAATAAATTAGAAAAAACTGTGGAACATGAATGGAATGCCCTTCTGTATATTTATAAAAATTAGTTTTGGGGTAAGTGCTCTTGATGAAGCAATAGGCCCTTGCCTTTACAAGAAGTAATTTACTAACCAGAGAGAGATTAATACATAAGGCACACAGAAGGCTATCAAAAAAAAAGGTTTTAGGTTCGTATTCATGGGATTTAACAAAAATCATTTAAGTTTTGAAAAAAGGTTGAACATAGAAGTTTTTTTTACATTTACTTACAAAAAAAGAAACGGAGTTAAAATATGTCTAAAGTAAAGAAGTCTCCTAAAAAGAAAAAAGAGGAAGAAGAAATAGAGGTTGTTGAAGAAGAAAAAGAAACTAAAACTACTACTAAATCACGTACCAAAAAGAAAACCTCCACATCTAAAAAAACAAGTAAAAAAACAAGTTCCAAATCGTCAAGTAGTAAAACTACTACTAAAAAAGAAAAAGAGACAAGTACTAAGAAAAAGAAATCAACTAGTAACGCTAAAAAGAAAAAAGAGGAAACAGCCTCAATAGAAGAATCACCTCCCAAAGAGCGGGTAGAGGCTGATAACGTGGAGAACGAAAAATTAATCGAAGAAAAGAAAGAAGAAAGTCCAGAAGAGAGGTATTTAGTTAAACCTAAAAAAGTTATTCAGCCCGAAGTTAACATAGGGACTATTGGGCATGTAGACAATGGGAAGTCTACATTAGTCAAAGCAATTACTGGTAAGTTTCCTGATGAACATTCAGAAGAACTAAAAAGAGGTATCACAATCAGATTGGGTTATGCTGATGCAGATATTAGAGAATGTCCAAAGTGCCCAGAACCTGAAAAGTATAGCACTAAAAAAGTATGTCCGCATTGTGGCTCGAAAACTAAGCTTCTAAGAAGAGTAAGTTTTGTAGACTGCCCAGGGCATGAAATCTTAATGAGGACAATGCTGTCAGGAGCCGCATTAATGGATGGAGTCATTTTAGTAATTGCTGCTAACCAAAAATGCCCCCAACCACAGACAAGAGAACATTTAGCGGCAGTTACCGCTTTAGGTGTTAAAAATATAATTATTGTACAAAATAAAGTGGAATTAGTTAGTTGGGAAAGAGCAATTGAGAGTTACAATGAAATCAAAGAATTTGTAAAAGGCACAATCGCAGAGAATGCTCCTATCATTCCAGTTTCTGCAATGCATGAAGCCAATATTGATGTTCTATTAGAAGCAATCCAAAAATACATACCAACACCAAAAAGAGATCCGGACGCACCTTCTAGAATGTTAGCAGCAAGAAGTTTTGACGTTAACCGTCCCGGAACACGCCCTGAAGACTTGAAAGGAGGAGTATTAGGGGGATCTATTTCCAGAGGGACAATTAAAATAGGAGATCGAATAGAGATACGTCCGGGACTTAAAAAACGTGGGAAGGATGGTAAAATTCATTATATTCCAATTACTACAACCGTTACCTCTATTGTAGTTGGAACGAGAACATTAGCTGACAAAGCTGGCCCAGGCGGACTTGTAGCGATAGGTACATTATTAGATCCCGCAATGACAAGAACTGATAACTTAGCAGGATCAATAATTTCAGCTGAAGGTCATTCACCAGAAATTAAAAGTGAGTTAGAGATAGAGTACAAGCTTTTTGATACTGTTGTTGGATCTGAGGACATGGTCAAAGTAGAACCCATTAAAACGAAAGAACCCTTGATGCTTAATATTGGTACTGGAATGACAATAGGGATCGTCAAAAAAGTAACACCTACAAGGCTTCATGTTATTTTGAACCCACCTCTTCCTGTAGACACTGACCTAAAAGTCTCGATTTCCCGACAATTTGGAAGAAGATGGAGACTAATAGGATACGGAGACTTAATAATTTAAGAATTGCTTAAACAAATCTTATAAAATTAACTCTGAATAATTCCTTGTACGGAAATGGTATGAAATAAGTGCTCTTGGTGAAACATAGATCCCCTTGTTTTCGCGAGGGGCATTTTACCCTAATAGATTGATTCAATTATCTTCCTTGTGTGATTAAATGTCTGAGAAAATTGTTTTTTTGGATACAAACACGTTGTTGTTTCCTTTGAGATATAAGTTGAATATTACTGAAGCAATTAAGATCGAGTTAGGCTCAGAAACAAAAATAATGGTTCCGGATTTCGTTGTAAATGAATTGGAACGTCTATATTATTTAAGAAAAGACCCTAAATACAGTTTTGCGCTTCAATTAGCAAAACACATTGGTATTTTTAAAACGAAAATAAAAACCACTAGTCAAGTAGATGATGCATTGATAAGCTTATGTCTACAGAAAAATGCATATTTAGTAACATTAGACAAGAAACTCTTAAGAAAAGCAATAAAAAAGGGGATTAAGACACTACAATTAAAGGGTAAAAAAGCGTTTAAGGAATAATTATTAGATAATAATTATTATCGTTTAAAAAGCCGGTCTTTAATAAGAGAAAAAGGTATCCACTTTACATTTTTTATTTTTCCCCCAAAAACTGAAAAATCAATAGGAATCCATGTTTCGGTATCCGCTGGATTAAAATATTCTGATCTTTCTTTTAAATTTTCCAATGGAATAGAACTTCCAAACACCAAAGTATGTTCTAATCCTTTCACATATTCAATTAATTCCTTGTAATAATTTCCTTTTTCTTCTCCCGGGAAATACTCTTTAGATAACTCAATTTGTTCCTTTATTTTATCAATTACCTCAGAGGCTTCATATTCATTCAAAGCAAATCCAATTAGAGACTCAAGAATTGTAAATGAGACTTGTTCTCTTACCCTAAGAGAATACATTTCTATGGCTTTTTTTATCTCAAGCAACCCTTTTTTTATTAATAATGTATCCTTTTTCTTAAGACCATAGTAAACCAAGACCCTTCCATATAAAGTGAAATCAGAAACATGAAATGCAGACAATGGCTCATTAATAAAATCTTTGTAATTAAGCCATTTTATCCTAATATGGTCAATCGAACGGTAAGGATCCGCAATCAGTAACGCTGCCTCTGAGCGGAGTATGAGCATGATTAATTCTCCGATTAGTACTTTATGTTTTTCTTCATCAAGAGAACTACTAATATCAATGGTATCATAAACTCGTGAATATTGTTCATGAAGAGAGATCGCATGAAGGATCGTTTCTTCAAGCTTATCAGATGAATCAACATGATTAAGATGGGCATAAATATCTCTGTAATTTTTAAAAACAAGTTTATTTACATACGAAAAATCTCTTTGCCTTTTAATTGAGGGGAAATTATAAAACAAATCCTTTGTCCCTCTAAAATAAGGAGTTTTCTCTAATTCCTCAAATAAAAATTCTAAAAACTGATCTATTTTGTCTGTAAGCCTTTCTCCAAACGCAATCAGATCTAATAAGGAATATACTTTTTTGAAACCAATCGGCGTTAGATCAACTGAACTTTCATCATATCTCCCATTTTCAATTAATGATCTAATAACATATTGTAATTGACCAAACACCGAACAAAAAGCACTAATTATTCTCAAAAAAGTACTAGAATCAATCAACCTTTCGTCATATATTGCTTCAAAAGTATATCTAGGGTTAAATCTCGTTTTTAAGAGTTCTAGTATCTTTCCATATTGTTGGATAGACATTCTCATAAAATCATTATAATCCTTCTCAAATATTGATGGCAAGCGGTCAGCAACAAGAAAATATTGGGTGGCAGAAATTGCTAGAGAATTAAAAATGCTCTTTAAGCTATCAATGTCTGTTGGATTAATGGGAGGTAGATCTTCGTTTAGATATGGAGAAGTAATCAGTAAATCTGCTAGGAGATCTGCCACACCCATAATTTGTTCCGTTTCCGACAAAATATCAGTACTGAATAATCTGATTCTTAGTAATGCTTCAATAGAATGAGATAAAGCGAGTGTTTCTTTTGAGAGGCCGGCGGAAGAAAGACTGTTATATAATTCTCTTAGTTTAGTGCTCATGTTTCTTATTACTTCAATTTTTGTTTGAGTAGAGACTTTAGGGCTCCATAAATAGTCTTGACATAAATGCATCAATTCATTTAGACGATTTTTAATCAGATTTTCCCCTGAACTTAAACTGATAAGATCATTTTCAATTCTTTTTAGATTGTCGTAGATAATGACAAGAACAGAATCTCCCTCGAATTTATACTGTTCTCCTGGATTTTTAGACATTAGCAATACCCCACATAATTTAACATAGGATGTTTTGTTTTATTGTCAGTAACAGCTACCCTTAACTCAATAGGGATATTCAGAATAATAAGCAATAACCTTAAGACTATTTGTTTTTCTTAATAATAAAAGGTTTTTATGGGATGAACATAAAAAATCAAAAAAATTATTCAAATAATTATTCAAATTTTTGTTTGAGTAGTGATAACGCCACTATAAATGCTTGCTCAAAAAGATCTTTTCTAGTAACTTTTCCGAACGTAAAAATACCAACCGCTCCCTTAAACTGTTTTGTTCCCGCCTCATTAGCGTATTCATCTACTAACTGTCCAAGCTCTAAAGAAGGCTCTTGTAATAACTTATTATACATGTATTTTGGAATTGGGCACCGAGCAGTTTCAGTGACTACTTTCTTGTGATTAATATTATCTTCAATCAATACTACGCCAAAGGTATATGGTGTACCGTTAAAAAGCTCGATTCCTCCCTCTGCTGCTACAAATATTCCCTTATTCCCAACTTTTTTCTTCAATAAAGAAATACGTTGTTCTGCGAACTCATGAGTCTGTTTTCTACTAACGGGTTGATTTCCTGAAGGTTGAACAGGAATTCGTTTTACCTCAAAATTAGTTTTTCCCTTTACTTTGATTATTGCGTTTTTTAGGCCTTCATACTTACTTTGATTATTGCTTCCAAGATAATATTTTTCCATGAAATACTCCTTTAAAATATGAAGTATAAATCTTTTTCCCAAAAATAAAAATCAAACATAATAGATAAGATAAAACTTTTGCCTAAAGGAGATAGGTTCAAAATGTTCGGTGAACTAAATAATATGATGAGTGTTGAAGTTGAGATCTCGCTTGATGCCCTAGCTAAAATGATCGCGTTTGATAAGGGAATAAAAGGAAAGGAAACGGCAGGGCTGTTACTGGGAAAAGAAGAGGGAAATATTTTAAAAGTGATAGACATTGAGAGTGGGGAACAAGAGGCTACTTCTGTTCATGTTCAATTAACTGATGATGCATTAGTAAAAATTGTTTCTAAACTTGCAGACAGAGAAGATGGTTTATCAATTGTAGGATGGTGGCACACTCATCCAGGCTTATCAGCATTTATGTCTCCAACCGATATTAGAACTCAAAGTCTATATCAAGCAATGTTCGAAAAAGCAATTGCTATTGTATTAGATCCTTTAAAATATCAACAAACATGGAATATAAATGACTTAGACATAAAAGTATTTAGAGTAAAAGATGGAGAATATTATGAGCTACCATTTAAAATTGATGGGCCTTTAGCTCTTCTCAAAGAAAAAGTAAAAATATATGAAAAAATGGGAATTTATCCATTAATGGAACAAGAAGTAACAGTTTCATCATATGAAACAATGGTTATTCCTAAACCATCCTCAGAACAGATCCATAGATTAGAGAGACTCTTAGAAATATTTGATGATAACCCACAAGAAAAAGCAATTTTAGAAGCATATATATTGGGTCTCAAAGCATTTAGTGATTCAACAGAACAAACAAAAATTGATGCAGAAAATGGGCACGCAATTAAACGTTTCTTAGCTGAAATTAAAATGTTAGAAAAAATTATTACAGAGTATGAAATGAGAATGTTAATAGCAAAAGATAATTTAGTTTCTGGTTTATGGTTATTTTTAGCATTATTAATGAGTGGGTTAATAATAGGTATAATCTCTTTAATTCTATCGGTGTGAAGTCCTTTTCCTTCTTTTGGTTGGAATGGTGGGCAGAAGGAGAATGAAAGCCAATAATCTTTTAATTTTATAAATCGTCTGCAATACTTTTCATACATTAGACAAAGACACTCATTTTGAATACTCATCCATTATAATTATAATATTTCCACATAATCTTTTCAGTGAAAAATAAGAAAAGTATGCGGAAAAATAATCGACCTAAAATTGAACAAAGGGTGTTTGCCTGTCATGTATGTGACTAGCTGGAAAGCAGACTAGGAGCAGGATGTCCCGTAGGACTGTGAAAATATGCTATAAAAATACTTCAAACCATTTTCTTTATTGTAAGAAATAATTACGGAACACATACTCTTGATGAAGCAATAGGCCCTTACCTTTACAAGAAGTAATTTACTTATTCTTTCCTATAAACATAATTCTAAAAATGATCGAGTTATAGTATTAACTGAAATAATAAGTATAATCAAATTTACTTAAAAAGAAAAAAATAACTATGGTGTAGTTATGAAAAAAAATGAACTGATAATTAGAATTGGAGGTGCAGCTGGAGATGGTGTTGCGAGCATGGGACAGACAATTGCCAAAATTTTTTCAAGACAAGGTCTATACGTTCATGGATTGAATTATTATCAATCTGTAGTTCGTGGAGGTCTTGTTGGTTGGAATGTAAGAATTTCAAACCAGCCGGTGAAAAACCAAGGGGACTATATAGATATATTAATTGCCTTAACGCCATTAGCCGCTGAAATATATTCTCTTGAATTAAGAAAAAATGGAATCTTGATTGTAGATGAGGAAATGAAATTTTTAGAAAAAAATCTTCCTTCTGGTGTCAATATTTATCGTGTTCCACTAGTTAAAACTGCTAGACAACAAGATCCTAAAATGAAAATCCTGAAGAACACTGTTGCAATTGGTGTAGTACTTAAAATGCTTGGGATTCCGTTGGAAATATTTGAAAACATGTTAATAGAAACTTTTAAGAATAAAGGGCAAGAGATCGTCGAAAAAAATCTTAAATTAGCAAAAGAAGGGTATAAAGCTGGTGATAAATTATTACCGTATACATTAGACTTTCAATATAATGGGAAACCTAAACTTTTTATTTCAGGAAATGAGGCTGCTGCTTTAGGGGCGTTGGCGGCAGGATTAAAATTTTATTCTGCGTATCCTATGACTCCTGCGAGTTCAATACTTCATTTTCTAGCAAAACACGCTGTTGAATATGACTTAGTTGTTAAGCAAGCAGAAGATGAACTTGCAGTAATTAATATGGCGATTGGTGCAAGTTTTACTGGTGCGAAATCAATGTGTGCTACTTCTGGTGGCGGTTTTGCATTAATGACTGAGGCAGTAGGACTTGCAGGAATGACTGAAATCCCAATAGTTGTGATTAATAGCATGCGAGGTGGTCCATCTACAGGTTTACCTACTCAGACAGAACAAGGAGATTTTAACCAACTATTTGGTGCGTCTCAAGGGGACTATCCTAAAGTAATAATGGCTGCAACCAATGTTGAGGATGCATATAACACGTTAGTCGAAGCTTTAAACATTGCAGAATTAGCTCAATTACCGGTTTTAGTGGCTTTAGATACCTATTTATCTGAACATTATGAAACTCTCGATCATATTAATCTAGAACCAGAAATAATTGAAAGAGAAGTTCCGGTGATTAAAGAGGAAGAAAAATATTTACGATACAAATTTACTGAGTCCGGAGTATCACCCCGTTCAGTACCAGGAGAAAAAAATATGCAATATGTTGCTTCTAGTGATGAACACGATGAGGATTCGACTTTGATTTCAGATGTAAGAGCAGGACTTCCAGATGCAGTAATTATACGTCAAAAAATGATGGAAAAAAGAATGAAAAAATTAGAACTCGTGAAGTCTTGTTATAAACCACCAGACACATATGGTGATGAAGAGGCAAAAGTAACACTTATTGGTTGGGGTTCTACAAGGGGTGTTATTGAAGAAGCAGTTGATCTCCTTAATAAGATGGGAGTAGCTACAAATGCCTTCTTTATTCGATATTTATATCCCTTTGATCGTGAAAGAATAATACCTTTACTTAAAAAGGCTAAATTCCCCATAATTATTGAGGGAAACTATTCTGGGCAAGTTCGACGTCATATTCATGCAGAGACTGGTTTTTGGATACCCCATGCATTTCTAAAGTATGATGGTACGTATTTAAAGCCAAAAGAGGTTGTGGATTTTGTAATGGAGGTTGTTAAAGAATGATAGTCAAGCTTCAACCAAGTGATTTTAAATCACATGTTAAACCGACATGGTGCCCAGGATGTGGAGATTATGGTGTGAATAGAGCACTT
>JAMOVR010000333.1 GCA_027061945.1 Candidatus Heimdallarchaeota archaeon | reverse complement strand
TATGTCACTGTATACTGGTTCTGGCGAATTATCTCTTCTAAATAATAAATTCTCCTGTGCATATGATTTTATAAATTCTATTTTTTCCTCGGGGCGGTTTGTTAAACGTAAGTACTCTATTGTTGCGTCATCAATGGGGAAGAAACCCATTGTTGCACCATATTCCGGAGCCATATTTGCAAGTGTAGCACGATCAGGAATAGAAAGCTTTGACAAACCCGGTCCAAAAAATTCAACAAATTTTCCTACAACACCTTTCTTTCTTAACATTTCTACAATTGTTAACACTAAATCGGTAGCTGTAGCACCTTCTGGGAGTTCTCCTGTTAAACGTACACCTATTACTTCTGGCAATAACATGTTGTAAGCCTGACCAAGCATAACCGCTTCTGCTTCTATTCCTCCAACGCCCCAGCCTAAAACACCTAAACCATTGATCATCGTGGTGTGTGAGTCGGTACCAACTACTGAATCGACTACAGCTATGTTTTCACCATCTTTTTCTCTAAGATCTACAACTCTTGCTAAGTATTCAAGATTAATTTGGTGTATAATACCGGTTGCAGGTGGAACTACCCTCATGTTCTTGAACGAATTTTGAGCCCATTTAATTAGTGTATATCGCTCTTTATTTCTTTCATAATCTTTCTTTAAATTGTATGGAAACGCCTTAATTGAACCATAATAATCAACTTGAATTGAATGATCAATTACCAAGTCTGTTGGAATAATAGGATTAATCTTTTCGGGATCGCCACCGAGATCTTTTACTGCATCTCTCATTGCCGCAAGATCCACTATTAAGGGGACGCCTGTAAAATCTTGTAGAACTACTCTAGAAGGTTTAAAAGAAATACTTGTTTTACCGCTTCCTTCAGGCCAATTTGCAATTGATTTAACGTCTTCTAATTTAATGTGTTTCCCATCATAGTTTCTCAAGACGTTTTCAAGAAGAACACGAATTGAGAAGGGAAGCTTTTCGACTTCTATTCCTGTTAGTTCTGCAAACTTCTTTAGGTCATAGACTACGACTTCCCCTACATTATATTTTTTCTTTGTTTTAACACTTGAAATAATGTCAGGAGTAATTTCACTCATACTTGGTTCTATGAAAAACATATAATTAGGTGTTTTGGAATACTTAGTAACTCACTACCCGTCCCTCAACAATTTTTTTTTCTTTTTAATAATGAAAAAATACCATTTTTTTTATTGTATGATAATAAAAAGCATTTTACTAAAAACCACGAAATGAAATAGTAATTTTAAGAATGTGCTTAAATCATGAGGATATTGATATTGAGTTTTAGAAAGGAGTTCTGTTTCTTCTTTTTTCTTTGTTGAAGAATGATAATCCTGATTTTGAAAGAATAGACTGGACGATAATGTCCATTTCTTCATTGCTTATTTTTACCCTTGCATCTGCTTCAATTAGGACTGTAGGCAAGGCAAAAGTTGGATTATGACTTGAGATTTTATTGACAATCCCGATTATTGAGTTTAAAGAGATGGGTAATTCTTCAGACCTATGCAAGATCTCGATTCTTAGAGGAATATCAAAAGGCGACGGTTTCAAGTAGATAATGTCTCTGTAGGCACTAACTTCATATTCCGGGATCTTGACTATTTCCCTGAGTGATACTGATCGTTCTCCGGGTTGAATTAACTCGTTTAAGAACATTATGTCTGGAGAGGACCGTAATACTGACCTGTAATCTGTTTCGAGTAATTCTTTTGCTATTCCGTTTTTAATTAAGAAAGGAATTATTTTGGATAAAGTGTTTACAAAGATTCGAGATCTTGAATCTTTAACTACACCAATAAGTATTGTATTATTCCTCTCTGTTTGAATGATTAAGTCCATGAATATGTTTATTACTTCTTCGTATTCTTTGCTAATGGATGGAAGAATTGTTTTATCGGAGACCAATGGCATGACTGAGCCATCAAGCATTAAGAGGTTCGGAGAGAATTCTTTTGTTGCTGCTCTGGCTACGTCATATTCTGCTTGAAGTCTTTTTAGAGTAGCGAGTTTGTCTAATTCTTCTCTTGATGAAATAGAAGGTAACAATAAAAGAGTAGGTGTTGGAACTTTGTCAGGAAAATATTTAGCCACTACTTTTTCTGGACGGTGATAAAACATTACAGCTATAGAACGAACAAGAATGATGTCTAGACCGGAAAGAGAAGCAACTTGTAATCCTCCATCCACACCTACAATCTTTGAACCTTCTATGTTAATATTTTCAATAGGATAAAACAATTTTTCTTCTAAGAAAAAAGCTTCTGAAGAGGGTGGGGAGTGAGGAGGAAACGTAATTCTTCTTAGAGTATTAGCTATAATCCTGGATGTTTTTAAGTGTAGGGATAATCTTTGAATGAGATACTCCAATGTTTTTTCTATGTTTTCCAATACTTCCACCGACACTAATTACTTTTCACTTTTTTCTTTTTAAGGGCCGCATCTATAAGCCCATAATAGGGGGGACTAGGATTCCAAGGTGTACTTTTGAACTCTGGGTGAAACTGTACTGCTAAGAAGAAAGGGTGATCGGGTAATTCTAATGCTTCATAAAATTTTGATTTAGCTGACAATACTAAGCCATTGTCTTGGAGTAGAGGAGCGTACATTGGATTTAATTCGTATCTGTGGCGATGTCTTTCGATAATTTTTTCTTTTTGGCCATATAATTCCCACAGCATGGTATTGGGGAATACTTCAATTTCATGGGCACCAAGTCGCATTGTTCCCCCTAACCGGTGAATATTTTTTTGGTCTGGTTGCAGATCAACAATTGGATAGCGAGTGTTAGGATCCATTTCTGTTGAGTGAGCATCTTTAAGGCCACAAACGTTTCTAGCAAACTCGATACTTGCTAGCTGAAATCCTAAACAGATTCCTAAAAAGGGAATATTATTTTCTCTGCAGTACTGGATGACTTTGATTTTTCCCTCAATCCCACGTTTTCCAAAACCACCGGGAAGAATAACTCCATCGTATTTTTCAAGAATTGATAGTTTAGAAGAGTCTTTCTCGAATTCTTCAACATCTATGTAATGTACATTTACTTTTGTCTTAAGATGAATCCCTGCGTGTTTTAAGGCTTCAAACACGGAGATATAAGCATCCTTTAGTTTAGTGTACTTGCCTGTCAGTCCTATGTTTACTTCATTTTCCTGAGTTTTGATCAATTCTAAGATTTTGTTAAGAGAGTCCCATGTAGCTTCTTTTTTAGGTTCTAAGTTGAGTACGAACAAGACTTTTTTTCCAAATCCTTGTTTGTCTAAGACGATTGGGCTTTCAAGGACCTCCTCTAAGTCTGGTAGCGAAAATACTGCATCTGTAGAAAGCCCGCTATATACAGCGACTTTATCTAAAGCACTTTTCCCAATATCTTTTGGAGAGCGAGTGACTATAATTGAGGGATTTAATCCTGCACTTTTCAAGTCTCTTACTGCATGTTGAGTAGGTTTTGTTTTTGGTTCATTAACGTGTGGAGGATATGGAACATAGGTAGCCATAATTAGGCATGTGTCTGATGGTTCTCTTTCCCTCATTATCTGTCTTATTGCCTCGAGAAACGGTTGTGATTCTATGTCTCCAACAGTGCCACCGATTTCTATTAATAACACGTCAGCTTTTGATTGTGAATCTATTTCTTTTATTCTTCTTTTAATTTCATCGGTTATGTGTGGTACTACTTGGACCGTTTTTCCCAAGTATTCTCCGTTTCTCTCTTTTGTTATGACTTCATAATATACTTGACCAGTAGTGATATTCTGATTCTTTTTCACGTCAATCTGTAAAAAGCGTTGATAATGACCAAAATCAACATCGAGTTCACCGCCGTCTTCTGTTACAAATACTTCTCCGTGTTCGAAAGGATTCATTGTTCCCGCATCTATATTTAAATAGGGATCAATTTTACAAACATCAATTTTGTAACCACGCTCAATTAAGTTTCTACCCACTGAAACAGTAACAATACCCTTTCCTATTCCGGACATTACTCCGCCTACGATGAAAACATACTTTGCATGATATGAAGAATCCGGCACGTTTGTATTATATTATTGTCATATTTATATTTGGCTTATGAACCAATCCAGATAATACTATTGAGTTTAAATTCGTGCGTTTATAATTAAAATTAAGTAAATAAGAAAAAAAGATGTTAAACTTTTTTCATTAACATTTTTTTGAACAGATACACTTTTTTGAACTAAAATAACTAGTAAGATGGTTCTTTAGACTTAGAATAATATAAAAATAAGAACATTAAAACTAAAAGAATAACTACTGAAAAATAAGTAAAAGCTAAGCTTACAAGGCATGAAAATCTTTGACAGTTATTTAATATCTCTGTGATGTGCACAATGGAGAAAAAGGAAAAGTTATCCTTTTTATAAATATACCGAAAATCATTTACAAATAAAAATACTACGAAAAAGAGCTGAAGACCTAATTTAGCAACATGATTTCCTTGCATAAAAAGGAAATCTACAATGACTAATATAAGATATATTATTAATTGAAAGAGGGAAAAGATTAATGAAACAGTTAAGACCATGGTTAAATTCATAGAGATCATGAAAAAAACATTGTATCTAAAATATAGAGCAGTGACCAAAAATAATGAATTTGAAGCATATAAGGTAGTAAAAACTATTAAAAGATAACTCACAAAATATTCTAATTGGCTGATTGGAAAAGCTTTTTCAATATTATATTTATCTTCTAAAACGTGTTTATCAACAATTAAAAACACAAGCATCGGATAATAAAGGATTACAGGGTATATAAGCATAGAACCAACGTAGGCATACAAAATTTTTAGGAACTCTACAGAAGTTATGTATGTGCTTTCGTTTACAGAATTAATAGGAATGACGTCAATTTTAGGAATAAGATTGAAAAGAAAAACTAACAAGAGGATATAAGCAATAATTACAGATGTGGGGGTAAAATGATTGTTAAACATTTCAAGCACGATAAAAGAACGGGCTTTTAAAAACGGATTAGAATTTTCTCTTCGAGCTTCACTTCGTTTCAAATTATTTGGATCTGTTTTAATAGAGTCTTGGGGGCTTACATCACTTAACTTTTTTTGAATTTTTTTCATGACTTTTAAGTTTGAAAGCACTCCGACAAAAAGCAGAAATAATGTCAGGGCCAATAATAACAATAAGGGAATAATAAATGTTGATTGTTTATAAAAGTTAAAGAAATAACTATTAATAACAGTAATCTTATATGTAACGAAATAGGAAATATTAGGGCTTGCCATGGAACTATTTATAAACGTAGTAATATTAAAGAAAATGACTCCTGGTGATCGTAAATGTGTTTTATACTTTATCGTGTTTTCGGTGTTTACATGATAGGAAAGGCTTTCGTTTATTAAAACTTTGGGGGATGACTGGGAGAACGGTCGGTATAATAATAAAATATTTAGCGAGGAATTTGTGTTAATCGAGATTCGTAATTCTGAAAAAGGATTAACTTTTAGCTCGTCTACCTTAGAATTCACGACAAAAGAGGGGAAGTATCGCTCGGTAGGGGGATTAGTAATTGTTTCAACGTCATAATTATCGACGTATAGAGGGAAGGAAGCAAACAAGAATGCAATAAAAATTGTTACTGTAACGGCCGTTTTTAATAAATTATTAGGTATCATTGGACATCACTTTATCAATTTTATTTTTCTCAAGAATAGTTTTGAATTTGTTAAGTAGAAAAACATAGACCTGAGTACTAAGTTGCTTGAAACAAGAAGACCTCAGAACGACATCATAAATAATGAAGTGAAAGACAAACAATAACGTAATCCACTTAAAAAGGGGAAGTAACATTACACGCAAATTCACAAATTCAGGAAATAGTTTCATATAAAAACTTATACCATCTCCATGAAACCATAGATCTTCATATTTGTTATAAAGGAAAAAGTATTGGATTAATGGTATGAGGGAAAATGAACCATCTAAGGGGAAATTTAAATAAGCAGATATATAGGAAAGCATTAGTATTGTGTTTCCGAGCCATCTACGATAAGAATAAAAGAACAAGATAAAAGCGGTCAAAGTAAAGAGACCGCCAGATATCAGAAAAATACTTACAACAAGCTCTTTTAAGGTAAACAGTCCATGATCCAGTAACATATAATAATAAATATTAAATAGCCATAATGGGACAAAGTACATCACCAAAACAAGTGTCACGACGGTTGTTTTTACAAAGTATTTTAAAGTAGATGGTAAGGAGAAAACCAAGTGTTCAATTTTTTTAGAAGCTTGATTTTCAACACGCACAAAATTAAAGCTCAATATAAAAATCATCACAAACTGAAACAAGAGGTGGGAGTTGTAAAAACCTACAAAAACTAAGTAAAAAACACTATAGAGCAAGTCGTGATTTTTTGAATTAAGAGCGAAATTAAAAGGAGATATTGTATTTAAAAACAAGGGCGCCGTATAACCTCTTGGAGCTAAAGCAGAAATCATTAATTTTATTAGTTCTACCACCACGAAAATGACTGAGTAATAAAAAAGCGGTAACGAATAGAAGATATTTTCAAAATAAAGAAACAGAAGTTTCCACACGGAAGTACTTGTCTTGTTCTCAACGATGAAATTAGAATCGTTATTTGAAGAACGCCTTATCTTCCTGCGTAGATCTATTGTGGAATAATAGACAGAAGCAAGATATGTTAGAAAAAAGACTAACGTGAGAGGAAGAAGAATTTTTGCAATGTCGAATAATAAGTTGGGTATTCCATGAAAATAAATAGAAAACTCGAAATAATATTGATTGTATGTTTGATTGTCTAGATCAAACAACATAAAGATAACAATAAAATAGTCTTTGGGCTTAAAAAACCACTCTTCATCAAAAGAAGTCACGGTTTTATTAAGTAATAATGTTAATTCCGATTTATTTTCTGGATTGACTCTATAAATTATAAAAAACAAGTCAGAGATCACTTTAATTGTCTGATTTAAAGGAGTAAGCGTCAAGTGAAGACTCAACTCTTGACCAGGCAAAACATGAATCTCACTGTAATACAGCATGTTATCTTTACTGTCCACTTTATCAGTAAGACTTAAAGACTTAGAAGAATAATCTGCGTAATAATATGCGGCTATAAACCCCAAGTTTAAAATTAACAGTGAAAACAGGAGAAGTACGAGTAGTAAGAGAATGTCTTTCTTCGAGTAAATAAACATATTGCCTGTATTTTTTGTAAATACCATAATCTCTTCCTCTTAGTTTTTCTGAAGAAAGCTACTAACGGTCTTTAATTACTTTTAGAAACACTTGTTCAAGTAAAGACTTTTCTTGGACAATGGCGACACTAAGTCCTTGTTCCTTGATTGCTTGGTTTAAGAGTTTTAGGGCTTCTGGAGTCTTAATAATGATCGGGACTGAAACTAATTCTTGAGAAATAGGTCTATTTAAAAGACGATTCTTAATTTTATTGTCTAACTTTACATGAGGATTTTTGTTGAAAAATTCTTTTTCACGCTCCATTAGAGAAAATATTTCGGATAGGGGACCTTTTAAAGCGTAATATATTGGGAACTCTTTTTGATAGATCTCTGACACCGTAGCTTGATATTTCAATTCTCCTTTATGAATTATTACTATTTCATCAGAGAAGCGTTCTAATTCGGCAAGCACGTGGCTTAAAATCAAGATTTTAACCTCGTAAGTATCAGAAAGAGTCTTTAAAAATTCTAATAGCTTGATGCGGAACTGGACATCCAAGTTAGCTGTAGGCTCATCCAAAATTAAGAGTTTAGGTAGGCCAATGAGTGCTAATACAACAGAATATCTTTTTTTCTGGCCTGCTGACAAAGAACTCGCTTTTACCGTGGCTTTTTTATCTAACTCGAAAAATTTTAACAGTTCCACGGCCTGGGCCTCGGCATCTTCTCTTTTCAAACCGCGGGCACGGCCCGCAAAAACCAAATAGTCGAAGACAATCGCCCATGGTGGAAAATCAGGATCCTCAAAAGAAACACCTATCCCCCTTAGAAAAGTATTGGTAATTAAATTGGTTTTTCTGTTAAAGATCTTAATTTCTCCTTCCTCAGGGACTAATAGTCCAATTAGCAGCTTTACCAAGGTCGTTTTTCCTGCCCCGTTTTTACCGATTAACCCGGTGATTTTTTTATTTATTTTTAGTGAGAAGTTGGAAAAAACAGGAGTCTTGTTTATGAATCCATATGAAAAGCTCAGATTTTCAATGCAGACATAAGCATTGTCTTTCTTTGTGTCTAATTTTGTTTTTATTATTTGAGACCACCCCTATATTAAATGAAAATTAATAATAAATAAATGTTTAAAATTAAGGTGAATAATTCAGATTTTACCGAGAAATTATTAGATTTATCCCCATGGATAATAGTGATATTTTTGATACATTACAGAATGCAGTACGCAATCATAAAAACGGCTATATAAATCCCATTCAGATACGGTTTGATCTGCACTTAATGTTACTTTGATGTAGACATATAGGTTTACATATAAAGGCACAGAAGAACTAGATTGGACAATATGGGTAATATCTTTATTAGAATACCCATAATCTTTATCGTTTATAGTAACTGTCGTCGTTCCAAGAACGTGTTTAGTAGATCCCTGCATATAATAGATTTCATAGTAAAATTTTAGATACGTTTTTGGTGAATCATTATCGTCATAAACACCATTTAATGTCCAAGAAATTATTGCACGGTACTTAGTTGCTTCATTTGTATATACTCCTCCTAAAGCGTTTTTACCTAAGTCATAAATAAATTCAACATTAGCCTCTACATTTAATAATAAATGATAATAAATATGTAGTCCAAAATCAATGTCTTCAGGATTATCAGCATCAACCCATACGCGATCAGGATCGTCATAATTGACATTCTTTATATATGTAGAAGAACTTACGAACATTCCTTGTGTAACGGTATAGCTCTTGACATCTTGCCACACCCAAATTGCATGGACATTTCCAATAAACAACATTGACGATACGAGCAATAATAATATAAAACCGAATTTTCTTATCATAATTATCATAAAATATAGGGGAAAATAGTATTTTTTTTTGATCAACAAAGGAAATATTTGACATAAATTCATTATAAAAGACCACATACAAATTATAATTTGATGAATTATTTAGACATCCTATTATAAAGTATAGGGATTTCATTTTAAACTAATTAAGATTTAATTTTATTGGACTTCCTTGTCTAAAAAATACCAAGTATTCCTAAAGAAGTACAGAGCATCACGGGCCATGTTTTACTGACAAAAAGCTCTTAATAATTATTTGTCAAGGACGTCTATTAATTCCTTTAAGATTTTAACTACTTTCTTTTTTTCCTCAGAAGAAGCGTTCTTCAAAGCTTGTTTTAAACCAAGAGCTACTTTTTCAATACCAACCGCATCAATTACTTTCTCAAGCCCAACGGCTTCAATAACTTTTTCAATACCAACCGCATCAATTACTTTCTCGAGCCCAACGGCTTCCACGACTCTCTCGATGCCCAAAAACTCGGTAGCCTCTTTGATTGCCTCTGAGCTGGGATAAACTTCTTCAAAAAGACTCTTACTCAATTCAATCACTAACTCCTTGTTATAATATAGGCCTAAAACATAAATAAGCTCATCGCCATCAGCAATGCCTTGTTCAAGTATTAGAAAACGATCTTCTGGTGTAGCGAAGAATTTTAGCACTCTAGTATTCTTGTTTATGGGTAGTTCCTTCAAGGAAACTATAAAAAAGTCCATACTCAAAAAACAGTTACTTTGAACAACATAAATTCCTTCTGCTATTCTCTTTAAACTTTCAATTTTTTCAGGATTTGTGTGTAAAGAGGAGAATATATTTTTATCAAGCCGATTATTTCCCCCTAAAAAAAGAAGCAAGGCATAGTCAGATAATTGCTTTCCAAAACGAGACTTTACTTTCTGACTTTTCTTAAAATTATGGCCTTTTTTTTCTCCGTTCTTTTTCTCAACGAGTTCTTCCAAATTTTTCCCCTTAAGAACAGTGTCTAAAAGTAAAAGCCCTTTAACTGCTAAAGAAACTAATGCTTCGCTTTTTAACCTGTCCTTAAAACTTTTGTACTCACCAACAACCACGGAATAAGGAGCTAGAAACGTTAGTGGAGAGGCCAACAATTGATTTTTTTCCTTGAGGAGTAAAAAGTCAATGCGAAGATTGGAAGAAGGGACATCACTCTCCGTAATTATCTCAACGTCTCTTAGCAAGAGCTTCAAAGCATACTTAAAAAAATGATCCTCAAAACCCATACTAACTTACGTATAAAATTATTTTTTAAAAAGAATTGTAATCTAGCTTATTTCTTGGGATAAAAAGATCTAGAGAAAAAATTACTTGGTTTGATAGACATAATTGTGAGATACTGTTTTTTTTCTAAAACAGATATTTTATGTAAGCTTTAGAGGAATTTTCTCAATAGAATAAATCTTTTACTAAGAATTTTAACCTAATGAGTAGCAAATCTGAGATCGAATACTTTGTTTTGCGTTTAGTATGCCTAAAGCGCAATTTCAAAACCCCTTATTTATAAAGACCCTTGAAAAAAATTGCGCATAAATCTAGCTATTTTGCAAAAACGGATTCTGGAAAAAGATAGGGGCTATTTTATGTTAGTAACTACCAATAATATGAAAAAAGTAAACAATCTGTAAGCGCAAAAATCATGGTTGATTTTTATTTGGTGTTAACTAAATTTTTTTTATCGTATTCTCTCATTATTGCTTCAAATGTTAGTTCATCTAATTTATCTTTGACCAATCTTGTTCTTATTTTTATGAAAGTAGGATAATTAATAGCGGAACCAGCAACTAAGCATTCACCAACTCCCAGTGAAGTTATTTGAGAAAGAGTTGAACGTGTAATTCCCTCACTAGTTCTCCCAACATAGTCGAGATCATAAGGATTTAAGATCCTTAGAATCAGTTGGGTATTACACTGAGAGAGCGCGGTAGTAGAAAGATTTACTGGTCTCTGAGAGACGAGTACTAAAGAAGTCATAAATTTTCTACCTTCTCGAGAGATTGTCTCGATTATGTTTTTAGCAGGTGATCTTATACCAGTTCCTTCAGGGCAGAACTGGTGGGCTTCTTCTAAGATTAAAACCGTGGGAGGTATTTTGTTTTCTCTTCTTAATCTGAAAATTTTTTTCAAAAAGTAAGAGACAATAATCTGTTTTGTTTTAAGGCTTAGTATTGGAGAAAGATCAAAAATTATTGCAACTCCTGGTTTTAATATGTTTTTTATGTTAGGTCTTTCTTCTACACCAAATAATCCTGTTCGGTGGAGTTGTAATAACCATCCAATTAATGCTTCCCGAACATAACTATTCATGTCTTCGTCGTATTCTATTTCATTAATTAAGATTGAGAGATCGTATTCAGTTCTTTTCGGTCGGTTTTTTCTTCTGTGTATAATTTTGCTTAGCTCCCTAATCTGTGGTCCTGACATGTCTGGAACATAATCTGCAAAATCTGCAGCACTGATTTCAGGCGTATGCAAGCCAATTTTGTCTGCCTTGTAGACAATTATTTCTGTTTTTTTAAATTTAGGGTGTTGCTTGAGGAGTTTTAATTCAGTATATTCTCCATGGACGTCAAAAATAACTACTGCGGGCCTTCCTTGTTGTGGGCTCCTCCTAAGTAGCTCTTCAATTAAAACTTTTGTAGTATATGATTTTCCTCCTCCTGAGATTGACAAAATAGCAAGGTGTTTTTGGAGTAACCTTGAGATGTCGAATTTAGCTTCTAGTCCATGATGGGGAATATCTCCAAGATATAAACCTGTTTTCTGATTTAAACCGAGAAATGCAGACAATAAATAATTTGGAGCCATTTTCACTTTTGCCCCAGGAGAAATTGGGCGAGAAGCACGATGTAGACCTTCTCTATCAAGAGACCCTAGCACATTACATTCACAAATTAAAAATTCCCATTGATCTATTGGAAAAAGAGAGTTTATTCCCATACCTGTTTTCTCATAATTAAAAACAGATTCTGCATTGGAAAAATATCTATTACTTTTTTGGACAGTCTCAATAGTAGCCATTATTGTGTGATTTTCATCTTCAATAATTACATAAAGACCAACCTTGATTACGTGTTGGCCCCATTCAGGATCTGCAACAAAATAAAATTTTGATTGTGTAGGGGGCTCAGGTACAGTTACTACAGTACCAATATTCTTATCGCGGTTATCCAACATTTTTATCACAATTCATTGCTTGAAGAATATTTATTTAGACGAGAAGTGGTTTGGTTTTGTGGTTTATTTTTATTTCAATATATTTAAACCACATATTTAAGTATAGCAAAAAAAAGTCTTATTATTCGTCCTCGTCTTCTTTTATTTTAGTTCCATATTTCTTTATTAGTTCTCCCACATTGACCCCATTTATCACAAGACCTTCAATATACGCATCTTCGATAATAGTGTTTGCTAAATTAATGATCTTCATTTTCATGCCTGAAAGATCTACATTTTCCATTTCTACTCTCTGAAATGACGCATCCTTTATTTTTGCATCCCAAAAATATGCATGTTGTATGGTTGTATTTAGAAAGTTTGCTTTTGTAAATGTCGAACTATCGAAATTAACATCATCAAATAAACTTTCTTCAAAATTTACGTTAATGAACTGACTTTCTCCTAAATCAGATACTTCGATTACCGATTCTCTGTGATTTTCGTGACTTACTTTCATTTTTATCCCGTGAAAAAATTATCAACTATAGATATAAACTGGTTTCTTATTGGAACAAATCGTGAAAAAATTAGATCAAATAATATGTACAACAAAAATTATTTGAAAGCAATAAGTATTATATGTAAAAAAAGTTGAATAGATTTTACATACAATAATATATAGCGCCTTGCAAAATACCACTTAGAGTGATAAGAATAAGACTTTTTGAAAGAAAAGATGCTTCCCAACTTGTTGAAGTTGCTAGAAAAGCATGCTATTATACATACAAAGAAATTTTAACGGAACAAGAAATCAAGAATTTTATCGAAAGGAATTATAATGAAAAGAATTTGTTAGAAGGAAATAATGCTAACAACTCTTTTTGGGTAGCAGAAGACAATGGCAAAATTATTGGTTATCTCCAAATTGGAATTAAAGAAGAGGAAATGCGACTTTGGCGTTTATATCTAGATCCATCATATATTGGAAAAGGAATCGGATCAATGCTTTTATCTGAGGCTGAAAAATTCATGATTAAAAAAGGGATTAGGAGATATGCTTTAGAGATACATCCTAAAATTGAGGCTAAATTTAATTTTTATCCTAAAAAAAGTTTTTACAAAATACTGAAAGAAGAAGTTGAGGGCAATAGTGATAAGAATAAAAAAGTTATGAGGGGGTACTATGATTTTTGATACAAAGATATAATATAAGGAAATGTGAACTACCCCTTTCTTTTGCTAGGGGCTTCCTGCTTCACAGAGGAGACTCTCTCCACAGGCGCCACGGGCCGTCCCAGCCCTGCAAGAAAAAAATATACAAAAAAACATATAATTTTCGGTTTTCATCCCCTCCCTTCCAAAAGGGGATTTCTCGCAGAGAAATTAAAACATCTTTTCAAACAGATAAGGACCATACCATAATGTAGGGAGTGGGGTAAGATTTACCAAAAGTGCAATAATTGCACCAGTAATTAACCCACCAATAACATCAGAAGGGTAGTGTCTTCCTAAAGCAATTCTTGCGTACCCAACACCAACAGACCAGATAAATACTAATATTCCTAGTAATGGATTTACAAAAAAAGCAAACGTTGAGATATAAAAAGCTCTAGCAGAATGCCCTGAAGGAAACGAATGAATATCGGGACCAATAAAGATTCTATCTTTTGGATTAACCTTTGGTCTTGGCCGTTTAATTAATGCTTTGATAGTTGTTGCTACTAATGCAGTTAATACTACACCAGCCCAGAAATCCCAGTATTTCTGCGCAACTTCTAAGGAATGTTTTACATAATAGTAGTACAGAGAAGCAAACCCGGGGATCGTAAACCAGAAAACTCCATCACAAGTAGCGGCCCAAAGTTTTACGTATTTTCGGTAGTTTTTTTGATTTGCATGATGAAAAGCTTTTGTGCTTATTTCTTCGTCAAGTAACGTTAATTGGCGAAGAAGAGCCATAATGTTGTTCCTCCAGAGTTTGTTTTACAATGTATAACTGATTTACTTTGTCAACATCCATCCCTAATTCAGGATATTTAGAAACTACTAGTCTTGCTTTGATACCCAATGCTTTACTAGCTATTTTTTCTGCTTGTTTGCTATCAAGTTTTCCAAGCATCCATTTTATTAATGCTAACTTATCAACAGCCCATACTTGTTTTACAAAATTTTTACGATTACTTGTCAGTTTTCTGACTAACTCTTCTTTTTCAACCGCAATTTTTGGATTTATCATAGAAAGATCTCCGCCAGCGAAATACCCATCTCTCATTTTTTGAAAACTCCTTCCTGAGCCGGGAAACTTTTTTTGTGTAGATTCTTTTTCGATTACTGAAAAATAGAAATCTGCAGATTGATCCCCACAGGCTTCAACAAACCAGTCAACCATTTCCGGTTTTAATAAAGGAATATCAGATGCACATATCAACGCCCTCTTTTCTTCAGGAAAGTTTTCAAGAAGATATTTGCTAGCTGTAATTATCTTATCTGCCAAAGAACCCCCCATTGGTAGGTATGTGGCAGGATAATGCTCAGGGAGGGGAGAATCTTCTTTTTTCATTCCTACAATAATTAAGTGGTCTACATATTTTGACTGTAGAAGTGCCTCTGCCACCCATTGTACCATTGGTTTTCCTAGTAATGGTATTCTTGACTTAACTGGAACTCCGGCTAAACTTGTTAATTCGTTACTGTAATCTGGCTGATCTCCGCTTAGTAAAATTACTTTCAACTTCAACCACCTTAAGTTACTATCACCTATTTTTAGGGGGGTATTAAGAACTTATTGGAAAAACGTTGCATTTTATAGATAAAAAAACTGTAAGTACATAGTTTTTAGACATAAAACTGAATGCTTAAGCAGATTTAAGCTTGGAACATTTCCCATTTTTTCATTTCATTATAAAACGTAATCACTGTCTTTGGTGAAACTGAAAAAAACTCATGTTTTACCTTATTATATTGCTCACGTAATTGCATGAGACGAATTGATTGGTTGTCAGTAATCTTACCATCCTTTCTTAATTTATCTAACATGCGTTTAAAATTACGACCTGCATCGTTAAATGAATTAAAGCCTGCTAATTTAAGGACACATCGCTCGGAAATCATTCCTAAAGCCATAAGGGCATATTCAGGAGCGCAATTAATTATGTTTGAGATTTTATCAAATGATGACTTTATATTCTCATCTTTAATAGAAAAAGAATGGTTCTGAGATATCGAAATAAGACAATACTCTAGTTCATGATAGATCTTGTTCCAGCGTATTTCAAATTCTTTTATTATCTGATTTTTAGCATCTTCTGCAATAATTCTTTTAATCTCATCATCAGATACCGAGATATTTAATGGTTCTAAGCACTTTCTTTTTTCATTCCTCCGGAAATAACAAATATTTATCCAATTTTTTTCTTTATTACGTTCAATTATGTAATCTCCATAAACCTCATCGGTGCGCCATACGTCCTTTTCGAGTAAAAAAATTATAGAGTGTTTAGTGTTGATATTATTGGGATCTACTAGATATAATACTTCTTTATCGTACTCAAAATCAGTCAAGTTAAATAATATGTAGATTTCAGCCAAATGTTTTCTAACTTTTATCTTTAATTTAGAATCATTATTCCACTCGTACTCTGGAGGATCAAATCTAGGTTTCGCAATAATATTACCATCTTTCTCTGTGATTCTAACATATAGTTTTCTTTTATTTAACGGGATTTTTTTTAATTCTTTTCCCAAGGTTTTGTGCTTTTTTATTAGAGATTTACACGCCCCTTCAATGGTGGAGTACGACATTTGCATCTAAAATAAATAAGGAAGGTAATTTTTATTATACATTTATTAATTTCCAAAATTTAGAATAATATTTAGAATAATAATTTAACCTTATCGGCTGGAAGTCCCCTTCCGAAAGGGAGGGGATAAAAGCCGAGACAAACACTCTTTTATAGTTATGCCTTATTATTGATAACTTTGAAATATGACTCAGACAGGGTTTCACATTCACTATATTATACTCGCTATATTACCACTAATATTTGTTGTAAAATACATAAAAAAGGTCATTAGCCCAAACCAGAATTAATGGCCTAATAAAACAAAAAATAAGACTGAAAAACACTTACTTCCACAAGGACTAGTTTACGATACTAAAACTAGATCTATTTTACCTCCATTCTCAGGAAGAATTTTTATAACGTTATAATCTCTTCCAATTTCATACTTAATTCTCTCCCCGTTTAGAGAAGGCAACTTCTTTTTTAAGATCTCAATTATTTTAGGGTATATCTCTTCTTTTTTATGTCCAGGATAGTAAAAACGAATATCTAAGTCACTCTCTCTTCGAAACGCGTTTTTTGCTCTTGAACCTGCTTTTTCAAATTTAATTTTAGGAAAATAGGATCCCAAAATAGTTTCTATTTTATAAGCTAAATTTTCATAAAACTTACTAGTTCTTGGCTTAGTCATCTTAATATATAATATAAGATTTAATAATATGAACGTTTACTATGTTATTTTTATCACTTGAAAATAGAGATACAACATGCTAAATTAATCCAAATTTAATAAAATAATAGATTTGTTTAATACTGTTTTTTATTAATAATTTTTTAGCTTTAAAAGTATTATTAGGACCAGAATTAGGATATCCAATTTTATAGCATTTGTGGAGAGATTTCCATAAAGTCTGCACACAAACCATTTTTTACGTGGACGTAGCTTCAGAATAAACTATCTAAGAAACAGAAGCCAATTACAAAACAGTAGATCATCCTGCTAAATATTAATAAATAAAACTTTGGAGCGGTGGCGGGGATTTGCACCCCGGTCCGCGGATTACTACAGACATGAAAATTGTCCACTGCAGTCCGCTGCATAGCTGCTCTGCCACCACCGCAGAGAACCTCAATAAAAATGGTTGCAGACCGTTATTTATGAGTTTTGAAAGGGGAAGAACCATTTCTTAATTACTTGTTTCGATTGATTGCTTTTTTTCTACTTTTATTCGAAAGGGATTTTTTACCTCCTCTGCTTTTAAATATCCCTTTGATAACAAATAGAATATCTTTGGTCCTTTCATTAAAAATCCTGTTAATGTTGAGATTGCTACATCAAATTTACTTGCTATAAAATAGGCTTTTTCCTCACTATCAATTCCCCCTGTGGCAATAATAATTAGTTCTTCTTGGGAAGGAAAATATTTTCTTACTATTTCTAAATGTCGAATTAATTCATTAAATACAATGGAACCACTCAGTCCTCCTCTTTTACGTGGATTTCCCAACGTTTGCGCGGGAACAGGAACTGTATTAATAAGAGTAACACCAGTAATATATCCATGAGTTTTTTTAATAATCTCAAGATTTCCTTTAGGAGTATTTTGAGGAGATAATTTTACAATTATTGGTTTTTTGGTTATGCTTGAGATTTCTTTAATTTGCTTAACTGCTAAAGGAATGTCTGGAATATCATGAGCCAAGTTGGGACATGAAAAATTTATTTCAAAAACATGCACATGAGATTCTAAATGCTCAATTATTTTTGCATACTCTTCAAAGTTTTCTCCATAAATACTTTGTATCCAGGGAAAATTAGGAGGATGATCTATTAACTGTTTTTTCCATCTTAACACCCCAGGATTAGGTAACCCCATTGAATTGATTAAATAGTTTGGTCCTCTTATTATTCTTGGACGTGGATTCCCTTTCCTTGGGTGTAAAGTAATTGTTTTACTAGTGACGAAGCCAGCCCCTAACTCGTAAATATTCACCATTTTTTGTACTGTATCTGCCCAACCTGCAGAGAGACCAACAGGCAGATCTATTCTTAAATCGCCAATAAAAAGAGGATTTTTCGCATTTAGTTTTGGGGATGATGAAAATTTACTAAGTATTTCAAAAAAATAGCCTCCGCTTTTCTCTACAATGGATTCTGGAATAAAAGGTATCAGATATTTGTAAATTTTTTCGTAAATATCGAAATCGGGCATTTGCTATATTTAATTAAGAGTACTACTTAGAAAGGTTTTTGATAAGTTTAACAGCTTTGAGTCTTTGCTTAAACTATTAAAACTAATATCTGCTCTTTTAGTTCTTAAAAGAGCAAGATAAACTAGTATTTGACCTAAATATCGGATTACTGTATTGTGATCATATTTTGATTTAGTTAAAATAACTACTACATATTCTTTACCTACTCTTATGGCTATAGTATGGTCTTCAGTGTCGAAGAACTTAGTTTCTTTTGTTTCTAAAATGGTAGTCTTTATGATGGGTAAATGTACGTGCAGGATATGGTTTGGATCTTTCTCTGAGGAGAATGCAATAATAAATTCAAGCTCATTATTATCCTTATTATCTTCATCTCCTTTCCGGAAAATAATTATGGTTCCCTCTTTTTCTATATTTTTAAGAGATACTACGGGATAATCCTGTATTTCCTCATTTTCCGTTTCGATTTCTTCGGTTATTGTTTCTTCTGATACTTCATCTAAATCTTTAGGAGTATGTAGTGGAGGAATGCTATTTATTTGCTCTTCAGTAAGTATTACTTTTGAAAAAGGTATTTGTTTTAGTAATTCATTAACAAAACGTTTAGTTTTTGGCAATTCATTGTAAAATTGTTCAGAAAGTTCTTCAGGAATGCCTACAATAATCATAATCTTAGGAAAGACTATCGTATAAAGTACAAAACCATTAAAATTCTGTTCTAAAACCTCCTCTTCTTTTGTGGTCTGGAATCTGTCTATTAACTGATTAGAGATCTCGCTGAAATGTTCTAAATTAGGCTTATATTCGATGTCTATTACTCCAAAATCAGCAAAAACACGGAAATATTGAATATTATTCTTTTCGCAGTATTCCTTAATTAATTGTTTAGTAATATTTTTAACTTGAAGTTCAGGCATCTTTGTTTCCGGAGCTATTTTTTCTTCTTCTTTATCTTTATTACTTAATGAAATTGGTGGAGGTAGCCTTTGAAATACTGGTTCTTCCGGTTTAGGAAGAATAATCTCTTCAATCTCTGTTTCTTCTGAAACGTTTTCTTTTTCTTTTTCTTTTTCTTCTAATATTTCTTCTTTAATATTTTCCTCAAGAATTTTGGTATAAGAAGAAATTTCTTCTTCTTGTTCTGGTGTTATAGTTAATTCTGGAGGAAGTAAAAGTTCCTCATCCTTTTCTTTTGTTTTATCACTCAGAGTTGGTTTTATAGCATTTTCTACTTCTTCTAAAATGCTATCAATTTCATCTAAGATATCGCTTGTGATTTTTTCTGATTTTTGTGGTAAAGAATCGCTAAGATCCTCTAAAGAAGCAATTTTTTGGGAAGTTTCATCAGCCCCTTCAGATACGATCTCATCAGATTTCGTCATTGAAGGCTTTTCAGCGGTTAATCTAACAGGAGTTAATGCTCCGTCTAATGAAGGAAGTTCTTCCAATTCAGGTAATTCTAAATCATTAACTGATTTTTTATCTATTCCCAGCTCTGTACTTAGTCTGACACCTGTTTTTTTTATTTTCTTTTTTCTCTTTTTCTTAGAAGAAGCTTGTTTAATGCTTTCTTTTTTGTTAGAAAGAGATGTTTTATTTCTTTCCAAGGACTTCTTTGTACTCTCTTCTTTTTCTTTTTTATCAGAACTGGATTCCTTTTTCTTAGGAATAAATGATTTTATTATTTCAGGATCATCAAAAATATTGAAAAGTAAGTTTATGAATTGATTATACGAATTGTCTTTTAATGAAAAGAACACTATTGGAATTAATTCATCTGAAAAAATTATTGATATTTTAGGTGGTAATTGCTCCCTTAATAATTGAGCTTGAGAGTCATTTAATAGATCTATTTTTGAAACGCCTAACACATATTTTATGTTATCATTTTCCCCTAATTTCTCTTGAACTAATTTTAACTGCTTAATGGATTTTGAGAGGCTGTCTACATTCGCAGCATCTAATATCCATGCAATTATCTTTCTTTCATTTCCAGAGATTTTTTTAGCATCTTTAACTGCTTTTTCGAAGTCTTGCTCTTTGCCACCATAATCATGGAAAATATAATTCGTCCGATTTTTTAATTTTAGAGTTACTGGTTTCTTGGTCTCTTTATATTTTATATTATCAAGTGTTTTTCCATCGAATGCTACTTGTCTTAGTGCAGATTTTCCGGACTGAGGAAGTCCTAATAAGAACACATGAGTCTTTATTAATTCATTTTCTTTTGCTTTTGGTGGCACTTATCATCACACTTCTACAGGTTCAGGCATATAAAGGATTATTCCCATATTAAATTAACACTTACTCTTTGATTAATGCTTTTTCTTTTTTGTTTATTCTCATTGTTTTTATTCCCTATAAAGTTAGGTTAATTGGCGATATATTATATTCACCCTTTTTTAACTTAGAAGCTTTTGCAACAGGTTCGCATTTTGCCTTATATACAATTACGCCCTTAAAAGGAATGTTGTTTACAGAATTAAATGACTCAAAATGCCCCATACCTTTTGCAATAATAAAATCTGAGTGTATAAGTAAATTAAGAAAATCCCTAGAAACTTTTGCTACAAATAAACCAACTGTGCTAGAACCAGTGTGAGTAACATCTATTGATAATTGCAATTCTTCTTTTGTTTTTTCTAAATCATTAATTGTCGCATCATTTTGAGTAGGAGATCTTTTAGCCGCAACAATTACCTTTTTACCATTATTTAGAAGAAACTGTGCGAAAAGCATATCTAAAACATGTTCCCCAGCATTGTCAGTAAGAAATACAATGCTATTACTACGAATTATTTTACTTGCAACTTTTATTGCTTTTTCTTCAAATTGAATATTAAGACCAGTTCTACTAGCCTTTTCTAATTCCATGGAAAATTTTTTAACCGGATTATTTCCCAGGTGTTCAAGGTCAAACTCTAAAGAGTTCGCAATAGCAATCAACCGTAGCCAATAAACAATATTTTCTACTGTGATAGGGGACATAGTATTATTAATAATTCCCATTTTTTGAACTGCTTTGATGGCAATATCTTCAGCATGCTTTTTTTCTTCTTTATATGGGTCCTTATTGACATATTTAAGAATAAAATTATTTCTAATGCTACCAACAGCCGCTGGATTTATTATATTAATCCCAAACTCTTTTTTAAAATCAGGATTTTCTATTGCGTCAAGCATAACACGAGTTACCTTTAAAATCCCTAAAATGACATCATCCTCAGCTATTCCCGCTTTTTCTAATTGAGATGCTGCTTTAGAGACTAAACAAGGAAAACATTGGGCAGTTAGTTTCATAGTTACACCAAAAGTTTATTTTTCATCGTTTGAAAATAATTTCTTACGATATAAGGTTTTTACAGCGTATACAACCTCGGGTAACGTCCCAAATGAGGGTATACCCTCTTTTTCTGACAACTCTCTACCGATCTTGGCGATCTCTCCACTTAGCCATACTGGTAAAACTGGTTTTTTAGTATTCGTATCCTTAATTGCTCTGAGTACTCCTCTCATATGCTCTTCTGGTTTCATTTCTAAGAATGTAGGTACAACACATATCGGTATTAAAATATCAATATTGGGATCTTCTAGAAATGCTTTTGTGGCTTTATAATAATCTTCCTCTCTTGCACTAGCAATAATGTCCATTGGGTTGTTTGGTTTTACCAATGGAGGAAACTGAGAAGCAATCTTTTCTTTAGTTTTTTTAGTCAATTCGCCGAGCGTTATTTCTGCTTCAGCAAGAAGATCAGATAGTGTGACTGCAGGACCCCCTGCATTAGTAATAATACCTATTTTTGGGTTTTCTATAGGATAGTACTTAGATAATACTCTTAACATAGATAAAAATTCAAGTTCATTTAATGATAAGAACTGATGAGCTTGTTTTATTGCCG
>JAMOVR010000332.1 GCA_027061945.1 Candidatus Heimdallarchaeota archaeon | reverse complement strand
AGCCAAAAGTTCCGATCCGTTTTTATAAGTTCTAAAATACTATTTTTGTCTTTAGGGGTTTGTTTTACTAATTCCTTCATGCTTACATAAAGATAGTAACCATTAGGGAGCGTTCCTATAAAATACACTACAAAATAAAAATAGAATGGATAAGTAGCGAAATACTTTGCAGAATTATTTTCTATTATATTGTAATTAACCCATCTAATCGGAGAAGAAACGAAATATCCGTAATATAATGTATCTATTAATGTCCCTACAGAAAAAGCAGTAATTACTCCTAACAAATTATATTCAAACCAACGCTCAATTTTAATACCTTGTTTAATAAACGTTCTAGGTATTCTAGAGATAATTACTGCGAATAAAGGAACTAGCAAATCCAGCCTAATATAAACTATCAGTGTAAGGAAGAAAGGAGAAAAGAAATGATATAATATATTATTTCTAAGCTCTTCTTTTCCTAAGGCTTTGAAATACATGCCTAATAGGAAAAGTATTGCTGGAGAAAAGAAACTATTGCTTAACGGATGGATCATGAAAAGCCCAAGTATTAACCAAGCACTTACTAAACCTGCAACAAATAATGGACGTTTCTCATCCTTTTCTTCAACTACTTGTTTAGCAAAAAAATAACTAGCAGGAACCAGAAGAGAAGCATTAAAAGCTAAGAATAATTTAATACTTGGCAAAACAAAACCACGATAGCTCAGACCAAGGGTTTTTCCTAACCAGAAAAACGGATAGAAAATCGCGGGAAACATTGGAGATCTGATCATATAATACGAAGAGCTATTAGATTTAATGAATTCTGGAGGAATTAATCCTCTACCATAAGCCCATAAGTGTGCAATCTCTAAAGACTGGAAAATTTCATCAGCATACATTCTTGAATCAACTAAAAACACCATTATTAAACGGGTTAAAAGGCCGAATAACCACAAAGTAAAAAGCACTTGATAAGGTGTAATTGTTCTAATTATATCATTGTTGTTTTTATTTAGTTTAACGCCATTGTCTTGATTGTTTCCCATTTAACACCAACTCTTGGTCAAAATAATCTCTTAAGTTTCTCTTTATGTCCAGTTACTATTGACACCTAAAATCCATCGTAGTTACAATAAAAAGGCAACAATCAAAATTGAAAAAACTTTTCTTAAAACATATTAATCTAATTGTAGTTTTCTTCATTTTTGAAAAAATCAATTTTTTTGACTAAAAGAAGAATACCATTAAAAATAATGGTTGGCGGGCACGGAGGGATTCGAACCCCCGACCGATGGGTTAAAAGCCCACCGCTCTACCTTGCTGAGCTACGTGCCCACAATATAACCTAAAACGTTTCCAGCATTTTTCATTACTCGAATAGTTGATATAAGAATTTCGTTAAGTCCCTATTTAACAGCTACCAGTAAGCCAATGAAAATACAAAATAATAAGCAGGAAAACACCCTTTAAAGACCGAAGAAAAACATAAAAAATCTATAATTATGATATTTATCCTTAAACAGAAAAGAATACATCATATAATTTGTAAATAATATAAGAATCTCTATTTCTTTAAAAACACCTAAAACAACAAACACATAGAACAAAGAAAAATAAACAAAAAACTGAACACGTCTTATAATTTAGCGTTATGTTATATTAAAGGGTGAAATAAATATGGTAATTTATAAAAAAAATGACATAAGGGGTAATACCCAAATAGACCTTACACCAGAGAGAATGGTAAATATTGGTAAACTAATTGCGTACCAAATGGACTATCCCGATTTAGTAGCAGTAGGGATGGATCCTAGAAAAGAATCTGTTTCTTTAAAAAATGCGTTGATCAGTGGGTTAACTAGTCAAGGTGTTAATGTTGCAGATATGGGATTAGTCACTACCCCCGCGACCTATTTCGCCGCTGCTAGTGATCCCGAAGTTCAAGGAGCAATGATGATCACCGCTTCACATAATCCCCTTGGTACAAGTGGCTTAAAAGTGAGTAATTACAAAGGAGAAGCATTTCATTATGACAATTTTTTCAGATTTATACAAGAAAACGAAGAAAAAGACTTATCTTTACCCTTAAAATATGGAGGAACTGTTTCCTATGATAAAGGAAAAGAAATTCTAAATAGGTATTTACAATTATTATATTCTAAGTTGGATTCCATCAACGTTAAGTTTGGTATTGAATTTGGTAGTGGTAGTACCGTTATTTTTAAGGAAGTATTAAAAAAGAAACAAGCACATTTCATTGGTTTAAGGCCTATTCCTAATCCTAAGTTTCCAGGCCTTCTTCCAGATCCTGCTAAAAAAGAATGTTATAATGATCTTTCTAAGCTAGTTGTTTCTTTAGAATTAGATTTCGGATTGGCTTTTGATGCAGATGGTGACAGATTTGGTGTTGCTGATGATAAAGGACGTAGAATTCCTCCCGATAAAGTAACCATGATACTTGGTACCGAAGCCATAAAAAACTCTGATAATAAATTAGTTCTCATTGATGTTAAAACTAGTCTTGCGGTTAAGAAATATCTTGAAAAACAAGGAGCAAAAGTGTCTTATACAAAAGTAGGTCATTCATGGGTACACCAGACACTTCTCAAAACGGGAGCAGTGTTTGCTGGAGAGTTAAGTGGCCATTATTATTTTGCAGGAGATTATTTTGGTTTTGATGATGCATTATTTTCTGCAGTAAAATTCATGAATTTTGTTGAAAATCTTGAAAGTCCTCTTTCTGAATACGTAGACTCCTTACCTAATTATTATAGTACTCCAGAGATCAGAACTCATCTTGATAAAGAAAAAATTTCAGAGGTTATTGAAAAAGCTAAGGATTTAGCGATGAACTTAGGAGCAGAGCTGATAACTATTGATGGAGTAAGAGCAGAATTAGATGATGGTTGGTTTTTGATACGTGCAAGTGGAACAGAAGCTGCTATTTCATATCGTGTAGAAGGAATAAATAAAGAGAAATTCGAAGAGCTCAAAAAAATAATTACTGAAAAACTGGGATTAAAATTTTGATTAGGCATTAAAATTCAAAATAATAACCTTTTGAGTGTCTTAATCTTCCCATCCCATACTTCGCTTTACTGCTTTTTTCCATTTATTCCGTTGCTTAATTCTTTCCTCTTCGTCTATTTTAGGCCAGAATGTCATCTCAGGAGGATTAAGGTCTTTTAATTCATTTAAGTTACTCCATACACCAGAACTAAGACCAGATAAAAATGCAGCACCTAACGCAGTAGTTTCGATGTTTTTCGGACGAATAATTGTAGCATCAACTAAATCTGCTTGTATCTGTAACAATAATTTGTTTTTAGTTGCCCCCCCATCTACTTTTATATTATCAAAACTTAAACCAGCATCTTGTCTCATTACTTCATATAGATCTGTTGTCTGATGAGCAATACTCTCCAAAACAGCTCTTGCAATGTGTGCATCAGTTGTTCCCCGTGTTATACCAATAATTATTCCTCTAGCTTTTTGATCCCAATATGGTGCTCCAAGTCCAGCAAAAGCAGGAACAATAATTATTCCACCGTTATTATCAACCTTTGAAGCCAAGTCTTCAACTTCACTAGAACTAGAAATTATTTTTAGTCCGTCTCTAAGCCATTGAACTGCGGCACCAGTAATAAAAACACTACCTTCTAAAGCATATTTAGTTGGTTCGTTACCAAGTTTCCAAGCAACTGTTGTTAAAAGTCCATTCGAACTGTATTTAATATCGTTCCCCGTGTTTAATAATGCAAAATTACCTGTCCCATAAGTACATTTGTTTTCTCCTGCATAATAACTCCCTTGTCCAAATAAGGCAGCTTGTTGATCGCCAGCAACACCATTTACAGGTATACTTGTACCTTGAATTTTAAATTCACCAAAACCTTCTCCTAAACCGCTAGGTATGATTTCAGGAAGAGTGTCTACTGGAACGCCTAAGATATCTGCTAAGTCTTCACTCCAATCATTTGTTGTTAAGTCCATCAATAACGTTCTTGAAGCATTGCTGACATCTGTTTTAAGTTCTCCAGTAAGATTATAAATAACCCAAGAGTCAATAGTTCCAAAAATAATTTTTCTATTAATCACAGCATCTTTTATTTTTTCATTATTTTCAGTCATCCACTTTATTTTTGTCCCTGAAAAATAAGCGTCAAGGATAAGACCCGTTTTTCTATGAAAAAGCTCTTTGTAGTCTGGTTTTAAAGCATCAACAATATCTGCTGAGCGTCTACATTGCCATACAATAGCATTATGATAAGGAATTCCATTCTCCGGATTCCAAGCCACAACAGTCTCTCTTTGATTAGTTATTCCTATTCCATGTATCTGATCCCAGGAAATCCCTGCATTAGCAACTGCTTCTTTCATGGTCTTGAAAACATTTTGTTTTATTTCTAATGGGTCGTGTTCAACCCATGCTTCTTTAGGAAATATTTGGCGGTGTTCTATTTGAGATGCACCTAAAACATTAGAATTTTCATCGAAAATAATGGAACGTGTACTAGTTGTTCCTTGGTCGATTGCTAATATGGCTTTCATAACAATGATGTTAACGCGTAAAAAGTTTAAGAACATGACTTCTAATCATCGTTTTCATGAAAGTCTCGAGATCTTTAAACCTTGAAATAGTAACTATTAGATTTTAGGTGATTTAAACATACTTTTGTCAGAAATAACATTTAACCAAAAGCTATTTGGATATAAATATATATGGAGACCCATCTAAGAAAAAGTTCTAATTCTTAAAAAATTTCCGTATTACTTTATTCCTGAAGAATATTAATTAGAAATCAGCATCATTTTAAAATACCATTAAGTTTTATTTATTCTCATTCTATTTTTCATCGTGCAGGAAATTTTCTCAGATAAATTAATACGGGTTATTAAGAATCAAAAAAATCCATCCATAATGGGAATTGATCCCAAAATTGAATTAATTCCTAAATTTTTTATCGAAGAAATACAAAAAGAAGACCCTAAAAACTGGGAAGTAAAAGCCATTGAAGCTTATAGTAAAGAGATAACTAATGCGGTATACAACATATCTCGTATCTTTAAACCACAAGTAGCTTATTTTGAAAAATACGGATGGAAAGGCATAAAAGCATTAGAACATGTTATTCTTGAGATCCGGAAAAAAAAAGGCATAATAATCCTTGATGGTAAAAGGAATGATATTGGTAGTACTTCTCACGCATATGCTTCCGCCTATTTGGATCCCAAAAATACTTATGGAATAAACGTAGATGCAATTACAATTAATGGTTATTTAGGAACA
>JAMOVR010000331.1 GCA_027061945.1 Candidatus Heimdallarchaeota archaeon | reverse complement strand
AATAGTAATGATGCTCCTCGCTAATCATATTCCTGTAAAAATAATTACAAAAGAAACATTACCGAACTACGTAGAAAAATCAACTTCACTAATAATGCCTTCAGTAAGGGCTTTGAGTGATGAAGAAGTCAAAACATTCACTGAATTTGTAAATAATGGTGGACAAATTCTTCTTTCTGGTAAAAATGGAGTTCTTGATGAAAATGGAGATAATAGAACAAATAATGCATTATCAAATATTAAAACAATAACAATAAGTGCAGAGGCATTAGGAAAACAATACTTAATCGCTCTAATGCAAGGCAACAGTGCATCTATTTACGAACAGACCTTGTTTTCATCACTTGAAAATGCAAATTACAAGTCCCCAATTAAAACGAACATTTCTAAACATACATTATTATTACCTATGGAAAACCCTGAAGGACAAAAAATTGTTAGAATAATTAATTTTGATGGAGTGCAAAAAGAAAAACAATTACCTATAACAAAACAAGTTGGGTTTGAATTTGAAGGAGAAATCTACGAGTGCAACGTATCATATATTTCTATTTTAAACATTAACACTGGCGAATGTGTCAAATTTAACGTCACTATACCTGCGATATCTTCTATTACAAACTTACAAGAGGATAAAGAAGTTTTTCTCTCATTGAATTTGTACTGGATCTTAGTTATACCATTTCTAATTCTAATTGTTGAGAATAAACTAACCTATCGAAAAAGGAAATAAAATGAGTTTGTAAGAATCATTTTTTTGACTTTGTAACTTTCATTATTTTTTCAAAGTATTTTAGATTAGTTATTTATCGCTATATTTTATTGATTAGGGTAATATCTCTACTCTACTTAAGTGGAGATTTTCTTTTTTGATTGTTTATTTTTCGGATTAAATACTTAAACAATAATTACGTATGACTATATGAATCCTACTTTTATTATTTTAATTTAAACAAAAAGGTGAAACAATGAAGATTAAAACAGACGCTTTCGAAAACCTTGGCAGAATTCCTCCAAAATACGCATTTTGCGAAATAAAAGAAGACGGGAGCATTGGTTTTGGCCAAAATATAAACCCTGGCTTTAAATGGAGTGATTTACCTGAAGGAACAAAATCTTTAGTCTTGATTTGTCACGACTCTAAAGTACCGACATCTCCTGAAAACGTTAACAAAAAAGGTAAAGTAGTTCCTAAAGACCTTCCAAGAACGGACTTCTATCATTGGGTACTAGTTAATATACCTTCAGAGCTCAACGAAATAAAGGAAGGTGAGTTCTCTAGCGGAGTTACTTCGAGAGGAAAACAAGTACGAGAAGGCCCTCATGGGACACTACAAGGAATAAATGACTATACCAATTGGTTTAAAGGAGACGAAAACATGGAAGGTGATTATTATGGTTATGATGGGCCATGTCCTCCATGGAATGATGAATTAATCCATGAGTATCATTTCACGTTATATGCTTTAGATACTGATACACTTCAACTCCCTGAGAAATTTACTGGACCTGATGTCTTAAAAGCAATTGAGGGACACATACTTGATAAGGCAGTTATTACTGGAACATATACCTTAAACAAAGATTTACTCTGAGGTCAAAATTAATTATTTTTTTAAAATCAAAATTTTTTTCGTTAGGGTTTTTTTTAAGTTTCTCTTAATTTTGATATTAGAAATATCCTTTTTATTATTAATAAATTGGTCTAATAATAATGTAAATATTCCTAGCTACTAATCTCATTCCAAGGGTGAAAATCTTGGCCTCTATAACCGAAGAACTATTAGATATATTATTAACTACAAAAGCATTGAAATTTGGTTCTTTTACTTTAAAAGACGGAAGTAATTCCGAATATTACTTAGATCTGAGAGTTATCCCTAGTTATCCATCTGCTTTTAAAAAAACTATTGCTATGCTAACCAATGCTTTATATGATCTTAAGATAGGGGCCATTGCGGGAATTATGAGTGCTGGAATTCCGTATGCTACTGGAATTGCTTTAGAACTAGAATTACCATTATTACAAATTCGCAAAAAAAGCAAGGATTACGGTCTAAGTAAACTTATAGAGGGGGAGTGGGAAAAGGGCTGGAGAATAGTAGTAATTGATGATGTAATAACTACCGGATCTTCAAAAGAACCAGCAATTGAAGCATTAAGAGAACTTGGACTTATTCCTTTTCGCATCCAAGTCCTTATTGACAGAACTGAAAAGAAATCTGCACCATTAGTTCGGGGAGTTCCTGTTCATGCACTCGCAAGGATTCAGGACTTATTTTCTTATGGCTTAGAACATGATAAGTTTAATCAGAGTATCATCCCATTAGTTAAACAGGCTTTAGAAAGAATGGAATCATAAGAAACATCATCATTTTTGGAGAAGAAAGAAAAACTTATTTCTTTACAAGGCATAATTTCAAATTAATTCTAAACATAAACCAATTAAGAACGTGAATCTAATGGAAGTCATAAAAAGTACTGATGGATATAATCTTGATTTAAATCATTGTGAGGGACTAGAAATCGCTAGATTAGAGGAAAGAACAGTTCAAGTTGCTTGTTTGATGCTAGAAAAAAATAAGCCATGGATACATGATTCTATGCATAACAAAACGGTTTTTGCCGTAATTTCTGGGAGGGGTAAAATTGAAAATGAGTATGAAACACAAGAAGTTTTTCCACAAACATGGATTATTGTTCCTCCTCATGAAAAGATTACGTTCTATCCTTTAGAAAACATGCATGTTATTCGGGTTGGATATCCGATTAATTCTTTTGCCACAAAAAATCCTTATGTCGACTTTTGAAAATGTTTGCCGGTGGGTTTAATGATAAATAGAGAAGAAGTCCAAGAAATCGTAAAAAAAGCACAATACAACACCCCCCTAATTGGTGTTTTAGGCTCTCATTCTGCCTTAGATGTTTGTGATGGCGCTATCGATGAGGGCTTTAATACCGTTGTATGGTCTCAGAAAAAAAGAGAATTACCGTATCTAAAATATTTCAAAACTCTTAGAGATGATAATGGTAATGTAGTTAAAGGATGCGTCGATCAGGTTAGGCTACTACCAAAATTTAAAGAAATAATAAAAGAAGAAGAACAAAAATGGATGACGGAGAATGGAGTCCTATTTGTACCTAACCGTTCTTTTGTTTCTTACGTAGGAATTGAGCGTGTCGAGGATGAATTCAATGTACCAATGGTCGGATCTAGAAATCTATTAGGTATCGAAGAACGAGGAAAAAGAGAAAAGGACTACTATTGGTTGCTAGAACATCCTGAAACAAATAAAGATATTTTGCGTACACCTGAAGTTATTTCACCAAAAGAATTAACTGAATTAGATGAATTAGTAATAGTAAAACTTCATCACGCGGTGCATAAACTAGAAAGAGGTTTCTTTACTGCTGCTAACTGGGAAGAATTTAGGGAAAAAGCCAAAAGATTAATTGAAAGAAAGATTGTACCCGCATGTCCTCAGTGTAATGGTGAAGGGTGTAATACGTGTTATTATACTGGTATTAATAACATCGAACATGCAAGAATAGAAAAATATAGTTTAGGTCCGGTTTTTAATTTCAATTTCTTTTATTCTCCAGTTAGTGAAGCAAAACGAGAAGTGCCTTTAGAACTATTAGGTATTGATTCAAGGTTTGAAACGAGTCTTGATGCATTAGTTAGGTTACCAGCAGAACAACAATTAAGGCTCTCAGAAAAACAGAGAGATCCTACGTACATCGTTGTAGGGCATCATTCTGTCTCTTTAAGGGAATCCCTTCTAAATCGTGCTTTTGAAATGGCTGAAGAATTCATTAGAATTACTAAAGAATTGTTTTCGCCTGGAATGATCGGTGCATTTTGCATTCAAACAACTATAGAAGATGATATGAAACCAACAGTATATGACATCTCTACAAGAATCGGTGGTGGGACTAATAGTCATATATGGTTAGGAGCGCCTTATGGAAACATGACCTGGAGAGAAAGAATGAGCTCTGGCAGGAGAACTGCTTTAGAAATAAAAAGAGCATTGAAATATAACCTTTTACCAGAAATAGTTACATAATTGTTTTTCTTTTCAATTTTATTAATTATTTATACATAAATTAATTCACATTTCATTCATTTTTAAATTAAATAAAAAGATAACACACTGTAAAAGTTAAAAAAACAGTTGCTTGTTTTATCACGTGAAAAATCCAAGTATCGCTACTTTGGCTTCTCATTCTGCGCTCCAAATCCTTTGGGGTGCTAAGAGAAAGAATATTCCCTCTTTTTTGGTTGTTCCACAGGAAAGAGTTTTCATGTACGAACGATTTGAGTTAGGACACAATAATATCATTGTTAATTCTTTCAAAGATATTCTTAATGATGAAATACAAAATAAATTACTCCAAGAAAATTCAATCCTAATTCCTCATGGAACTCTTGTTGGGACTTTAACTAGCGATGAAATAATAAATGAATTAAAAATACCTGTATTTGGAAATAAGAAAGTTCTACTGTTAGAAAAAGAAGCGGAGCTACACAAAAGATGGCTAGATGAAAGCGGTGTTAGAACGCCTATGGTGTTTAATAATATCGATGACGTTGATCGTTTAGTAATGGTGAAATTCACTGGCGCGAAAGGTGGTCAAGGTTATTTTGCATCTAATTCTTCAAAAGAGATAAAAGAGAAAGTTAAGCAAATGGGACCTGAAGCTGAAAAAAACCTTTGGATACAAGAATTCATTCGGGGAGTCCCGATGTATTTTCATTTCTTTAAACATTTGGATGGGAAAAACAAGCTTACAGGCATAGATATTCGATATGAAAGTGATGCAAACGCTTTTGGAAGAATCCCTGCAATAATACAATATCCTCTTAAACTTCGCCCTGGGTTTACAGTTGTAGGAAATATACCTGTTGTAGTGAGAGAAAGTCTATTACAAAAAATATTTCGTATCGCCGATAATATCGTAGAAGCAAGTAAAAAATTAGCTCCTCCGGGTTTAATTGGTCCGTATTGCGTTGAAACTATAATTACTCCTAATCTTGAAATTGTTGTGATAGAGATCTCTGCAAGAATTGTGGCAGGAACTACTGCTTGGATACCAACGTCTCCTTATGCTGAATTCTCTTATGGTAAAAGCGTTGCTGTTGGTGAGCTTATTGCGGAAGAAATTCTCAATGCTTACAAAAATGACTCCCTTGAAAAAATTGTCTCTTAATTCAAGAAACATAGCATTTCTTTCCATTTAGCGGTGTCTTTTAGAAAAATAATGCTTCATTTAT
>JAMOVR010000330.1 GCA_027061945.1 Candidatus Heimdallarchaeota archaeon | reverse complement strand
TTCATAAGAGCGTTTGAAACCTTCATGAACAATTCTACGGATCTCTTCTTGAGTAAGTTCATGAGGACTTTTAGAAGCATCTATTCCGAGAACTTCGAAAAAGCTTTCGGCTGCTTGGCGACTAACACCCATAAAATGATTAACTAAAAAGTCAATCAGATTATCTTCCTTTGCCGCCTTTATTTCTGTTTTAAACTGAGTAATATCACACCCCCATGGATGAATTGGAACTGTTTTGGGAGGTGGTGGCATATCATCTATAACTCTGAGATACTGAAGCTCCTCCTTAATTCCAGGCTTATCTCCAGGGATATGAATGAAAAAGTCAGCATAAGGAGTTATAATTGCTAATTGCTTGAAATATTCTAAAACATAGGATCTTGCTCTTGACCACGCACCCATGATTGTAATTGAGACCTCAGTGCCAGGTTCATCAAAAGCACCTTCTTCTCCTTCATGATAAACGTGGTGTGCATATATAATTGGTTCATTCTTTTCTAGATCTATGAATAATTGATATTCATGAGTCTCTTTGCTGTCTTTATGACGACTTTTAACAGTTACAGGTACATCTACTGTGCTCATTGCATACAAAAGACACATCTTAGCGCCAAGACCAAAAGTCCCTCTTGTTTGTTGGGCACCATATTTAGTACCAGTTAAGACTCTACCAAAAAGCCAAGGAATAGAAGAACCTTTAACCCCTATACCATTATCTTTTACCGATATTCTAAGGAAGTCGAGGTTTTTTTCTTCTTTAGGGGGTGTCTTTAAATTAAATAATTTCTGAATTTCTTTGGGCAACAACTTCTCAATATCTACTTCAATTCTAGGAGGAACCCCTAATTTTTCTGCTGCATCAAGCCCATTTTCAACTAGTTCACGTATAGAAGTGAACGTAGCTCTCATAGGATTGCCAAAACCTGCAATACTCTTGTTTTGGTCAAAAAACTGGGCTACGCTAATCCTCCGGGTTTCTATTTCGGAAGGTGGAGCTACTGGCTTTCTTTCCCTAGTTTTCCTTTCCTCAGGTGTACTACTATTCTTTACTCTCTCTACAAAGGCTTCTTTTTTGTTATTCTTGCTGCCCGCTTCTGCAGATGTTTCTTCATTATTCATCTTTTTACGCCCTCTTGGATTAAATAATGGGACTTGAATTTCTCGACTTCCTATATCCTACTAATTTAGTAAGTTCGGTTTGGGTCTATAAATCCCATGGTTCTTTATCGAAATTAGTTTACTTATTTATCACATAAAAAGGCTTTATTTAGAGCCAAATTAAACCAATTATCTTTTTTTTAATAAAACTCTAAATTGCTTAATATATTTTGAGGCCTTTATTTAATAAGGAATAAGTAAAAAAAGTAACTTAAGCTGAAAAATAATAAGAATAATGATATGTGTCTTTTTTTTTCTCAAGAATTTTTTTCAAGCCCTTACCTTCAAGAGCTGCACTTACCAATTTTTTAGCAAAATTGGTAAGATTATAATTTTGAATGTCATTAATGTCAACCCATCTGACTTTTTTTATCTCTAAAGTATCAGGATGGATCTGCCCTCCAATTTTCCTGGCTGAAAAAAATATTGCGGTCCCAAAATGATGCTTATATGGGTCTTCAGGGAACACCGAAGGCCCAGCCCAATTAGAAAGACCAATAATATTAATAGGTTCTACCAGTATTCCTGTTTCTTCTTTTACTTCCCGGATCATACCTTCAACTATTGGTTCTCCTTTCTCAATTAATCCCCCAGGAAAACCCCAAACTAAGTCGTTTTTTCTGTATTGTTGAACTAACAAGACATTCCCATTGTCTATAGTTACAGCAAAACCCGAGAGTCTATGAACATAATATCTTTTGTAAAATTCCTCATGAGTAAATGGAGTTTTTTGTTTAATGTCTTCATCTTTCAAAGTGGGTTGACGAGTTTTATGATTATCATTCAAAAAAATCACCAGTAAATAGATCTTTTATAGGATCCAAGCAAATTTCCTCAAGATTATGAAAAAGGTTTTTCTTTAATTAATGGAGGAATAATTGTTTTCCATAGAGCTTTCTTCGACATAAATAAATTATGTTAAAATTTCATAATCTCTATGAATTCTCCATTGTAACCAATGAAGAGGGACTATTAAAAAATATTTCCGCAAAAAAGAAATCAATACAAAACTAAGTTAAAAAATGATGCATATTGAGTTACTAACTTTTTCTCAATTAAAGAGAGGAGATATTGAAAAATATGTTTCGATTTGGAATTCTGAATTCCCAATAACTATTTCTCGTTTAACTAAAGAATCTTTTTACAAGAAAGTCCAAAATAAAGAAATTATTTTTTTAGTAGCACGGAACAAAAATAGCGATCTGGTAGGGTTCTTAGAGCTCCAAAAAATAGATGAGAATGTTGCTTGGTTCATAATGGCAATTCATAAAAAATATCAATTAAAGGGAATAGGAAGTAAACTAATCAAAAAAGCAAAAGAACTTGTAAAAGAATTACATGGGTGGATAATTCCTCCGGGGGAATGCTTGTTTAAACAAGATTTTAGCTTATACCGTTCACCATTGTTATTTTATAAGAAAAATGATTTTGCAATTGGAAAAATGAAACGCACTAAAAAAGGGTCATATTTAGAAATAATCTGGAAAAGAGAATAATAGGAATAATGTATTCTATTCATCAGTTATACAAAAACTTAGAAAGTGGTATTAACGAATATTTTATTGAAAATGGGAGAAGAACAGCTAAACATCATTAATGTTTGTGGCAGATGTAATATTATTATAACTGACTTAATGAGTGCAATTAAAAATGGTTGCCCTAATTGTGGAGCAAGAGTATTTAAAGCAATGAAACCAGAAACAATCGAAGAAAAGAAAGAAAATTTGAGAACAGAAGAACATGATCCCATCATAATGCGTAATTCCGAACATTTTGATGATATTAGTTCGATTGAAGTTTCAAAAGAAGGAGTCATAATGATCGATTTAGATAAGCTTATAGGAACCGAGAACATGGAAAATATTGTAATAAAAGATGCGAATGGTGGATATCATATTTCACTAGACGCATTAAGAAAGGGAAGTAAATGAGAATAGGGATTACTGGAACCCCATGTACCGGAAAAACAACGATAGCTAAAAAGATAGGGAAAACATTTGATTATGAGATTATTTCCTTAACAGATTTTGTCAAAGAAAACAAATTTTGGGTTGAATATGATAAGGAAAGAGATACATACATAATTGACGAAGAGAAAGTGCTAGATAGACTAATAAAGATCTTGAAAGAAAAAAAAGACAATTACATTGTTGAAGGGCATTTTCTTGACTTAATACCTTCTGAATTTTTTGACATCATTTTTGTTTTCAGAACTCCAATAAAAATGCTGAGGGAAAGATTAGAAAAGAGAAACTATCCTAAGAAAAAGATAGAGGAAAACATAGAAGCAGAGATAATGGAGATATGTCTTACTGATGCGCTATATGAATATGGCCCTGAAAAAGTAGTGATTATAAATACGGGAAAGACGGTGGAAGAAGTTTTGATTGAGATTGAAAAAAGAATATCTAAATTAAAAGGTGATTAATTGGGAGAAAAAGTGGAATTTGTCCATTGCCCATTTAAATTATGTAATGTTTGTTGTATAAATACAGAAATGCCATTATTGGAAGAAGATATTGAACGAATTACTAAACATGGGTTTAAAAGAGAGTATTTTGTTAAAGAGAAAGATGGTTTTTTAGTTCTTAAGAACCAGAAAGGGAAATGTGTTTTTTTAAAAAAAAGAAAATGTATTATTTATCAAGATCGACCGTTAGGATGTCGCCTTTATCCTTTAATTTATGATATCGACTTTAAAAATGCAACCATTGACTATGAGTGCCCACAAAAAGAATTTTTTTATAAATATACTAAAAACAAAGAATTGATTAAATTATTAGAGAAAACAGTTAATCAATTGCTAGTTGAAAAAGAAAAGAGAAACAAGATAACGCAATAAAGTCTATTTAAATACTATTAGCGTGAAGCCATTTTCCTTGAGGTGGGTGATAAGAGAAGATACACCTTGTATTTTTTATGTCATACATGCTTTTGAGGGTAATCCCTCCGAGACAAGGTTTTCCGTGAAGAAGTAATGAGTTCATGCGATAACCACCCAAATACTATGAAATCACGATTGGAAGAGATACTCGCAAAAACAAGGGGTAGTTCACTTAATTAGAACAAATGTGTTTTGTTACTGTGCTTTTATATCCTCGATTGTTTATATTTTATTTTTTTCCTCTAACCAGTCCCATTTCAGGAATGATAAGTCTTTTTCATCATCTACGTCAACAAGAATTGGTTGCTGTAAGAATTTAGCTACTTTTATGTTTGGGATGTCAGACCACTTTTCATAAAAACGTTTTGAGCTATCCACACCAAAGTAATCTAAAGAATTAATCAATTGTTTATTAAAACCTAAAATTCCTGTACCACCATCATTAGTAGGTACCACTACGCCATCATATTCTTTTAGTAAAACAATAACCGCTTTTAGAGTGGAAGGAAGAAGATTAACTAGATCGCTCATAACTACAACAACAGGATACATTTCAAGGTCTATCACAATTTCCCGTATTTGTTCACCAAGAGATTTTTTTAAGGGTTCATCCGGGTTTTGACCAATTATCGAGAGAAAATCATATTCCTTAAGATCTATAATTTCGGAGATTTGATCAATAATAGGAGTTAAAATTACCATGCTTTTAATAAGAACTAAAGATTCTATTGTACGGATTACTGTATTAACAAGGCTTTTCTGGATCCTAATGACTAAATCATCTGAATTTACAGCCCGACGGAGTCTTTTTTTGCCCATCGGAAATGGTTTAAAGGGAATTATAAATAGAGGCGAAGCATTTTTTGATAACAGTTCCATCTTACATTATTTATTTAGTAAACCTAAAATTATTTTAGCTAAGTTAAGCTGTTTTTCTGCAGTATCTAAATATGTATCTGTTGCGATTACACGAGGAACGAATTTACTGATTGCCTTAATCATAGTATGATCTTTCGAATGGATAATTAGGCTTCCTAAATACTCTCCCAGATATTTAGCTAACCCCTCACTTGAAGGTATAAGGCCTTTAGCAATCATCATTTTCGCAGCGGGGCCACTAAAAACACTTTGACCAATAAAAGGAGAAACAGCAATAACTTTTGTTCTTATTTGTGATAAAATTTCTCTCATTTCATTTACTTCTAAAATTGGAGTAATACTGGATATTGGATTTGAAGGACCAATTATTATTGCATCTGCATGTAACAATTCTTTTTTA
>JAMOVR010000329.1 GCA_027061945.1 Candidatus Heimdallarchaeota archaeon | reverse complement strand
GAAGTCAGTTAATATCTTTTATTCTAAAAAATCTTTTACCATAGTGGAAGTTTTAGTGGCTATGTTTTTATTTCTAATTACTGTTGTAGCATTGACGGCTAATTCTATATATGTAACGAAATATCAAAAGATTAATGAAGAAAGAGAAAAAGCTATTGTTAAAGCACAAGTTATTCTAAATCGATTAATGAGTTTGTCTTATAATAACAGTTGTCTTAATATTGGTTCTTTTTCTTGTATTAATGATGATGGCAGTTGTTGTGGAACTTACAAAGGTGATAATAGTATTACTTGGAACGTTTCTGATGGTCCTGATTCAAATATTACTAAAAAAATTGTCGTTCAAGTTTCTTTTTCTTATCAAGATTATTCTGGATCTGTAAAATTTACTTCTATAAAAGGTGATTGGTAATGAAAATTAAAGGTTTTACTTTGCTAGAAGTTCTAGTTTCAATGGCTATAGCTTTAATATTGTTGTCTGGAGTGGTTTTATTTTTTTCTAATTTTTATGGTAAGTTTAATAAAAAATTTTCTTTAAATCGAAAAAGCTCTTCTTTGGTCTATGTTTCAGAGATTATTTCTTTTGATCTTATGAAGGCGGGATATAATTATGATGATCTTACAATAGATCCCGTTAGATGGGATAATTTAAATAAAAAGTTAATTATTAGATTTGTTGATTATGATGTTACAGGGTGTGAAAATAAACAATGGTCTGAAGGAGATTCTGCTTGTAATTGTGAAATTACATATTTTTTGCAAGATAATAAACTTTACAGACAAGTTAGTATTGCAGATACTATTCAGGTCGGTTCTCTCTTCCCTTCTGATATAACAGTTGATGATTTTAATGTTTCTATTTCAAAGCCTACAGTTTCTTTTAATATTAAATGTAAGTATACAGGACTTGAGCAAGAAAGAGAATTTGTCATTTCGAATGTAATTATTTGTAGAAATTGGAATAATTAGTCTTCAAAGGAGTCCTAAAATGTTTGCAAATATAAATAAAAAAGGCATTGCTATTGTAACTGTTCTTAGTGTAATGTCTATATTGATGCTTGTAGGAGTTGTAGCTACATATTTGATTTTTAATGAGACTCAAATGACAAAAACTGTAAAAGATTCAACCTTAGCCTTAAAAGCAGCAGAAGCAGGTGTTGAAAGAGCTTTGGCCAGACTTTTAAAGTCTAATTTGGATAATAGTTTTTCAGGTAATTTAGATGCAGCTTCTTATTCAGTATCTGTTTCTAAAATTTCTCAAGATGGAATGCAGGAAACTTACGAAATCTTATCTACTGGAACGGCAAATAATGCTTCACGCAAGATCCGTGTTCAAATAGTTGTAGAACGTTCAGGTATTTTTAAGCCTTTCGCTGCTGATGGTGAAATTAAAATAGATAAAATTAAGATTAACAAGCCATTCGCTTCTTTATTAGAAATGTGGGCTGCAAATGGTTTTCAAATTGCTGATTATGATGAGATTAATAACCTAACTTTGGGTTCAAGTTATTTGCAGTCTTCTTGGAATATTAATTTTGTTTATGATCAAGCTTTTACCCCTTCTGTCAAATCTTTATCTTTGTCTATTCCTACTTCTCAAATTAATTGTGATCTTGGCAGTTTTTCTTCTGATTTAGATTCTATTTCTGAAGTAGATGATACTAATAATGATGGTAAAATTGTTATATGTGGCAATAATGTGACTATTAATAATAGTTTGATTATTAATGACTCTAACTACTATGATAGTATCGAAATTTATGCTCAAAATAATATTGATGTTCAAGATGAAATAAAAGAAAAAGATTCAGGTCATGAAGGCAACTCTTTTAATGTTGTTTTGGTGGCTCAAGATGGCAATATTACCTTTGAAGATGATGCCAAAATTGAACAACATGGCAAATCTGATACATACAATATTACATTGTATGCTGGCAAACAGATAATAATTGATAGTAAAAGTAGTTTTATCGATGTAACTGGTAGAGCCACTTCTAATGAAGAAGGTGGTGTGTTAATAGTTGCTGGAGAAGGAATCGTTACTAGTCAAGACTATTGGTCTCAGGCAGATGCTGGGCGTATTCATATTACCGGTAAAGAAGATACCAATCTCTTAATTTGGAGTGATGGAGATATTGAACTAAAAGGGGTACATTTTACCGGCTCTAACGAAGATAATCTTAGGACTTTGGGTTTTATTGCTCATAGTGACGATCCGGAAAACGATCCGCATGATATTCTCATTAAGAAATTTCATCTTACCGGTTCGGAAAATAAAGCTGGTATCACGGTTGAGGATCTTGAAAACTGGTATCAAAGGGTCGACGGTTTAACTAAGACCATTATTAGCGGTATTCTCCAACAGATCCAGGCCGCTGGGGCCAATACCCCACCACAGTTACGTGAAGTCAAATTTTGGCGTGTCGAATGACTATGCCAATCCATCTAGTACTTCCTTGAAGTCTTTGGGAAGTTCGGCCTGGAATTCCAAATGTTTGCCAGAACGTGGATGAGTCAGACTCAATTGAAAGGCATGAAGCATCTGCCGAGGGGCCTTGGGGCCTTGGGGTCTTTGACCGCCATAAAGTGGATCACCAATAATTGGGTGCCCGATGGCCGCTAAATGGACTCGGATCTGATGGGTACGGCCTGTGAGGGGCCGGGCTTCGATAAGCGCCGCCTTTTTAAAGGTCTTTATTACCCGCCATAAAGTAATGGCTTCCCGGGACACTCTGGCCTTGGTACTCATTTTTTTGCGATGTACCGGATGTCTACCTATGGGTAGATCAATTTGCCCCTCTTTTTTTCGAGGGACACCATGGACTAAGGCCAGATAAATCTTTTTGACCTCTCTGGCCTTAAATTGTTTAATTAGAGCCCGGTGAGCCAGATCATTTTTGGCAACTACCAAAAGGCCTGAGGTGTCTTTGTCAAGCCGATGGACTATACCTGGTCTCAATTCGCCACCGATCCCCGAAAGCCCCTTGAGTTTGTTTAAGAGACCATGGACCAAAGTACCTTTAGTGTGCCCAGCGGCAGGATGAACCACTATTCCCGGCGGTTTATTGATAACCGCCAGATCCTCATCTTCGTAAATGATTTCAAAAGGGACCTCTTCTGGGACGAGCTCTATTTTTTCCGCTGGTGGGATAATGACCTCGATTTTTTGGCCTGGTTTAACCAAGTATTTAGGACGAACGACCTGCCCGTCTACCCTTACCAGCCCTTCTCTGATCAATTTTTTGGCTTGGGAGCGGGTCAGTTCCGGGATAACTCCAGCCAAAAAGACATCGAGTCGTTTACCTGCGGCCTCTTCTGTTACCGAAACTTGATAATGTCTACTCACTTACGCAGGCGTCCTCGGGCCTTTTCTTTGATCACTTCCTCATAGGCCCATTTTTGGAGGATTTTTTCTATTTCTTCTTCTGAAAGGCGGCCTCGGTCATACATCCCTTTGGCCTCTCTCTGCCGTTCGGCTTCATATAAGATAATACCCGTGGCCACGGAGACATTGAGGCTCTGGACCATGCCGTGCATGGGGATCTTGACGATGACGTCCGCCTCTTTGCGGACCGTGTCGGAAATTCCTTCTAATTCGTGGCCGACAATGATCACCGTCGGTTTGGTATAATCTACCTGGCGAAAATCAATGGTTTCTGGGAAGAGCCCGGTGGCTATCAATTGGTAGCCTTGAGTCTTAAGGCGTTGCAATCCCTCGTAAACATCGTCCTCTCGATGCAACATAAGCCATTTATGAGCCCCGCAGGTGATGGCTTCGTTAATGGGGAGTTCGCCCTCGTGATAATAATGGATATGAAAAATACCCACTGCATCTGCGGTACGTAGGATGGCACTTACATTGTGATAATTGACCACCCTTTCCATAAAAAGGCGCAGATCCGGTTGGCGTCGGGCCAGAACCGCCTTCATACGCGCTAATCTTTCAGGAATGACCAAAAAATCTTTAGACATGATCAAAAACTTCTACCCTTCACTTTTGGCAAATCTTAAAGTTTTCCATGGTGACCTCGATAGGGATCCGTTTTCGTCACCGCGGATCCTTGGAAATCCTTCTTATGATATGAAAAGTGCGCCTTATCAAGGCCTTCACTTTTAACTCGCTGCATTAAATACCCGAAATCTCTTTTGATGGATCATATCAGAAAAATTCGTAAATTTTACGCTGATTTACCCCTCAGTGTGCAGATCCTCTGGCCCATTACCGTGCTCTTTCTGTGTTCTTTTTTTATTTCTATTTGGTTGGCCTTGCGGGAAGTAGAGATCAAGAAGGAGATCAGGCTAAAACAGGTCTTAAAAGAGACCCAATTTGACCTAACCAATTTCAAAAAGATAGCCCAATATAATTTACGTCTGGCCTATCTATTTGCTCAACTCCCTCAAGTCCAAGAGGCCATAGAAAAAAAGGATCGTGAGGAACTCCTGAACGTTGTTTTCCCTTTATTTAAGACTCTAAACGAACATAGCCCCTATCCGGTCTTTATCCACTTCTATGTCCCTCCTGGGCGTTCTTTTTTGCGGTTATGGAAACCCGAAAAATTCGGTGACGTAGTCCCTCCCTTCCGCCAAACCATTTCTTCGGTATTAAGCACCAGCCAGGCTGTTTATGGTTTAGAGGTCGGGCGAATCGGTTTTGCCGTTCGAGGAGTAGCCCCAATATATGGCCTTCATAAACGACATATTGTGGGAAGTGTAGAAGTATTTTGTTTACTCAACGACCTTTTAAATTTTTTGATTCAAAATCGTGAAGATCAACATGGCGATAATATAGGCCTTTATATGAAAAAAATAAAACTTTCTAGTTGTGCAAAACATTATGCCCAGTTTGGCAAATATTTCATTCTCAAGGCTCCTTCTTCTTTTCATCAACGACTTATAACGGAAGACTTTTTAGATCAAGCTTCTGTTCAGCCAGTCATAAAATTCTATGCTGATCATGCTATAATAGGTCTACCTATTAAGGATTTTTCCTCTCAGGCTGCTGCTATTTATGTTCGCTTTTATGATTTTTCTTTCTTGAAAAGAGAGCGAGAACAAATTATTAAACATCATGTTATTCCTGCTCTTGGTTTTCTGTTAACCTCTTTAATTATTATTTTAATGGTAATTAACCAAGGAGTTTTAGTTCCCATTCACCGTTTAAAGGAAGAAATTGAACACGTTTCACAAACAGTTGGTAAAAGATTGCGTGAGTCTGTCAAAGAAATGATTATGCCAATAACTAGTTCTAGAGAAATAACATGTTTGGCTCAAACAATTAATAGATTAGTCTATGAATTGGATGAACTCTCCTCTTTTCGTCAAGCTATTGAAATAGATCGAGATCC
>JAMOVR010000328.1 GCA_027061945.1 Candidatus Heimdallarchaeota archaeon | reverse complement strand
TACCACCCATTTTCAATGGTAAGATCCAAAATAATCGTATCATCTACTGTCCACCAGCCATTCTTTAAGCAAGGAAAATAAATTATTGCGGCCAAAATGACAGGTAATAGCAATAAATAATATTTATATCGACTTGAAATATTCGAGGATAACATAGATAGGTCTTTGCTTTGTTTCTTCATAAACACGTGCAACATACTCTCCTACAATTCCTAACCCTAAAAGGATTGAACTTCCTAATAAAAGCTGCAAAATAATAATTGTTGAGAAACCCTCAAGTGCTTTCCCCGTAAGCTTATAATATAATGTTTGGGTTATTAAAATTAAAGATCCTAATATTCCTGTAACTCCTATAAGGAGTAAAAGCCTCAAAGGCCAAATTGTGAAAGAGACGAGAGAATTCCAAGCAAATAAGATAAGCTTTTTTAGAGACCAAGAAGAAAATCCTTTTTCTCTAGATTGTGGTGTGAAATAAACTTTTTCGGTAGGAAATCCAAACCATTTTATTAACCCACGAAAAAAACGATGTCTTTCCGGGAGAGATAAGTAAGCTCGGACTATTTTTTTATCTAAAAGTTTAAAGTCTGTTGAAGTACGGAGGTCTAAACCAGTAGAAATCCGAAATAAAGAGTAAAATAATTCGCTACATAAGCGCTTCCAAAGTGGTTCTGGTTGCCTCTTCTTTTTAAAGGCTTCTACTATTAATGATCCTTTCTGCCATCTTTCTAACATTTGCGGAATCAAAGAAGGAGGATGCTGTCCATCTCCATCCATTACAACAACTGGGTTTCCCTCTGCTTTAGAAAGGCCAGCATAAATTGCGGCTTCTTTACCAAAATTTCTAGTAAATCTTAACCCTTTAACAGGGTACCCTTTATTGGCTAGTTGTTGAATAATCATCCATGTATCGTCTTGGGAACCATCATCTATTAAAATAAATTCTTTATCTATTCCTTCCTTATTTAAAATTATGTCCAATTCTTGTAAAAGTTTTTCGAGATTTTGAGCTTCATTATAGAGGGGAATAACAATGGACATCATGGCTTTTTAAAAATTGCCATTTTTGTATCATAACTTGGAATAGGTAAAATTTTTAGCGGTACAAATTTCAAAAAAAATGGCGAAAAACCAAATTGCCTTTTGAAGGCAATTTTAACATAATTTTTGGGGTAAAAAAGCCAATAATTGGAAACTATTCCTTGCCATCCTCGCTTCCCAAATAAAATTTTTAACGATTTAGGAGTCCAAAACATTAAGTGTTCTGGAGGAGTCATAAGGCGCCAATGTGCTTTTAAAAGACGTGCTGCTAAAGAGGAAAAGTTTACAGTAGTAATCACAATTATACCATTTTGTTTTAACAGAAGATCTATTTTATTAAAAACTTTATGGGGATTTCGAAAATGTTCAAGTACATCACCCATAAAAATTAAATCAAACTTAAAAGGAATTTGCGTTTTTTCAAATAAACCTTTAATAAAAAAGTGGCCTTTCTGGCGAACAATATTCTCCGTAATATCTGAAATATCTATGCCTACCCTTAAATTACTTCCTAGAAATTGAGCAGCACAATCGAGAAAAAAACCATAAGCACATCCCACATCTAAAACCGCAGAAAAAGTTTTTTGCCCACAAAAAGAGATAACCTTCTTTAAAAGAGATAAATAAGTTTTTTTAAGACCTTCTTCCAAGTCTTCATAGCGAGAGAGATATCCTAAATTCTGCTCTCCTGCGTAATAGCCGTTCTGATAACAAGAGAGTATTTCGTCTTGTGGGGGCATAGGATTTACGAATCCAAAACCGCATGTTTGGCACTTGTAAATCTCATAGATTTTATTAGTGTAATTGAGCTTTTTAGTAAGATATGGCTGTGCAAATCCTTTACAGACCAAACACTTCTGCATTTTTAAAAGTCGCCATATATTTTGCTAGATTTAAGTGCGTACTTAAGTTAATATTAAATCCGGTTTTGTCAATATCTAGGATTTCTAAGATTGCAATTATTTTGGTCGGAGTATAGAACTTACTAGTCGTGCCATATCGAGCAGAGGAACTCTTCGGTTAAATGTAATACCCCTATTTTTGCATAACTTTAAGCTGGTAGTGCCATTACCTCAGATGGAATCTGATACTTCAAAGCCTGATGTGGCCTCTCCATGTTGTAATACCTTATCCAGCTTGATATCTCCTCCCTTGCTTCCTCTATTATGCCCCCAAATCTATGCTGCCAAAGGCATTCTTCCTTAAGTGTCCTGATGAACGCTCTAACCAACCGTTCTTCTCCGGTGTATACGGCGTAATAAATTCCTGGCCGAGCCCATAGGCCTTCACTGTTGCCGTGTATCTCCTGGACGTAAACACCTGGCCGTTATCGCTGCGAAGCACTAATCTTCCCGGCACCCGACCCAAACTGCCAAACCGAAAAAATCAGAGCTTCCTCCAAGGCCGCCTCTGCCGTAGCCGCATTCCCTCGCCGAGCCAAACGCCACCCAATTACCTCCCGTGTGGCGCAATCTATGACTATAGCCAGGATGCACCATCCATCGTCTCCGCATAGAACTCTAGTCAAATCCGTGGCCCATCTCTCATTGGGCCTAGAAGTTACCGAAATGAGCCCTTTGGCTCGGGGCCGTTTCCCTTTGATCCTCTTCTTCACTTGCCAGCCCTTCCTCTGACAAATCCGCTGTACCACCTTCCGATTTCAGCCCAAAACCGCAGCTATCCGCCGATACCCATAACTCGGAAACCTCTCAATAACTTCCTTAACCCTTGCCACTTTTTCTTTATCCAGAGTTTTCTACTCCCTTTAGGCCTGTAATAAAATGTCCGTCTTGGGATACTAAGACAGCAACAGAGTTTCGTCAACGAGACTTGTGGCCTTCAGTCCTGAGTTCTGCCTGCACCGACTTTACGATGTCTCGTCCTGGTCAAGCAGGCTTTGCATTTAAGACTTTGATCTCAAGCTGAGCTTCGCCTAAAGCAGCATAAGCCTCTTTAAGCTTGGCCTCGTATTGTTCCCGGATATTCCGTGGTCGGGCTCTAAGGGAATTTTCCATGCCCCTTATGCCCTCATCAAGCCAGGCTTGGATCTCGCTAGGTTTGAGATCGTAACGCCGAGCAGCTTCAACCACAGTGGTCTTGCCTTTCAGGATTTCCAAGACCAATTGAGTTTTGCGTTTTGCCGTCCAACGCTTGACTTCAGGTTCTGTTGTAGTCATTTTTCCCTTCTTCCTGCACTATACACTGTGCAGTCCCGAAGCGGGTCACTACAGGGATATGAAAGAAATGGAAAGTAATATGCGGAGTAACTTCATAAGCACTCAGAGGCAGCCGGAAATAGTGAAGAGTAACTTTCGCGCGTCCCCAAAGTAAGATACGCTCTAAATTAATGTCGACTATTTATGCTCAGATTAATAACTTGACACTCGTTTTTAATTATAAGTTGATAAATATCAGAATAGGATAGCCATTCGTCCGGAGAGATATATACAATTCTCAAGAAAATTTCTTTGGGAAAAAGAATGGACATAACCCCTTTACGTGGCAGACAAAACTTGCTTTTAGGAATACCTTGTTCTAACATTAAGATACAATATTTGCCTTTTGTGAATGGTCCCATCTCCCAAAATATTTTCCCATTTTTGCACTTTATTTTTGCATAGGGATGGAAATTATTTTTAACATTACAAGTAAAATTATCTTTCTTTACAATTTTGTTGCCATTAAATAAATAAAAATTAACATGTTCTTTGTTAGAGTTTTCCTCAAAAAATTGTTTGCACGAGCAAAAATCAGCACAAATAATAGGGAAAGATGTTTTGTCTATTAAGATCCTCTTGTAAATAGCAAGTAGGTGATTTAAAAAATAAGTATCTTCATAGGGATAAACCAAAACATCTTTATCTGATTTCGAAAGTAAAAAAGTTCCTAATTGTTTATATTTATTATATAAGTTATTGGCGAAGTCAATAGGATCATTTAAATAAAAAGCCATGGCATTAATGAATAGCAAGAGAAAAGTAAGTGCCGTAAATATGCGTTTCTGAGAAGATTTTAGCGAAAACGAGAAAAATAAACAAAGAAATAAAGAGAAAAGAAGTAAAATTCGCGAATAGCCAAAATTATTTTTGATTTTGAGTAAAAAAAAGGAAACTTTGACAATTGGGAATATTATAGAAAAAAAGATAAGAGAAAAATAAAACTTTAGAAAATTAGACAATATAGAAAAATAAAATAGTAAGAGTGACAGAAATAAAAAAATGGCTATAAAAGTTAAAACTTTATGTAAGTAAAGATTATAAAAAATTAAATAAAAAAATGATGTCCAACTAATAAAAGATTGAGAGGGATATCCCGTTATAAAATTGTGGCCCAACATGTGATAGCGCCATAATATATATACAAAAAGAACAAATAAATAGGAAATTTTTAAACGAAAATGTTTTCGCGAGAAAGTATTAGGATAAAGTATAATTAATATTATTAATGGGACATAAATTTCCTTGGCGGTACAAGCAAGAAAATAGAAAATAGCGCCAAACACAGAATAATATAGAGATAGATTTTTGTAGCTTTTAAGAAATAGAAGGAGTGCTAGGGCTGAAAGTGCTAATCCTTCGATGTAGTGACGTAACCACAAAAAACTTGCTGTCATTGCAGTAGGGAGTGTTATTATAAATAAAAGTGAACTTGCTAAAGCAGTAGTAAGCCCTAAAGTTCTATAAATAACCAGTTCGCATAAAAAAATAGCCAATAGGAAAGAAAGATAATGATGATAAAAAAAACCTTTGGGGTTAAAACCAAACAAAAACCAATCTATAGCGTAGGAAAGATTGATCCATGGAGTAAGATTGGTGGAAGATATTTGATGCCAAACTTCTTTTTTGTAAAAAAATTTATACCAACCATTTTGGATGGTAAGGTTGAGGATAAGTGGATCATCTACTGTCCACCAGCCATTCTTTATGCATGGAAAATAAATTATCGCTGCTATAATAATAGGTGTTAGAAGCAGATATTGTTTTTTACTGCTAGTAATTTGTGAGAAAAAATAAACTACTTTTCCCATGAGTCAAAAAAACTTTAAGCAAGTTATTCATGTTCAATTCAGGTTTAAATTAACTCTTTTACACCCAACCACTAATCCTCCGCGTAGGGGATGGGGTCTTTTAGGCCGGCTTCGTGGAAGCCTTTGAGGCGGAGGAGGCAGGATTCGCAGCGGCCGCAGGCGCGGTCTTCGCGCTGATAGCATGACCAGGTGAGATGAAGCGGAGCCCCGAGCTTCACCCCGAGTTTTACGATCTCGGCCTTGGTGAGGTTGATGAGCGGGGTTTCGATGCGGATCTCGGTCTC
>JAMOVR010000327.1 GCA_027061945.1 Candidatus Heimdallarchaeota archaeon | reverse complement strand
CAAGGCTAGGCTCCCTCTATCTTGTCGGTATACGGCGAATAAAGGCGCGAAATGGCATGAAACAACCACACAATCATGTCTATACGCCGAACCCCACACCACAACTTCAGCCGTGGGAGTATGTCAGAAATACAAACTTAGTAATTATTCTTATTCCATAAAGTACAGAATAAATTTTTAAAAAAGGATTGTTATGTCTCCATTGTGAAGGATTTTCTCTTCGTAATAAATCCAAATGCTAACACACGTAAACTCGAAAAAACCTATCCTACCCTTTTGTCAATGGCAAAAAAAATCCTTGGATCTACACCAGATTATGTTCTTACAAAGGGAAGAATGGATGCATATTATATTGCTAAAGATAATATAGGCAACTATGATGCAATCGTAGCTTGTGGTGGAGATGGAACTGCAAACGAGGTTGCAAATGCTTTAATCGGAAAAAAAACTGCTTTAGGATTAATTCCTGCTGGAAGCGCAAACGATCATCATAAAACTCATGGGATTCCGTTTAATTGGCCCCAAAGTCTTATGGTGTTAAAGCAAGGATTTGTTGTACATAGTTCTGTTGGATATGGTGAAGGGGATACTAAGCGTTATTTCTTAGAAATGGCGGATGCTGGTTTTTCTGGTTTTATTGCTAAAGCAGCACATAAAGAAGCTAAATGGTTAAAAGGAGAACCAAAATATAACTATTTAATATTAAAATATCTATTTAAATTTAGAAACATAAAAACGAAAGTTATTCTTGATGAGAAAAGGAGTTCTCCTTTCTTCCCGATGAGTAATATTGGTATATCACTTACTAATCAAATAGTTGGTTTTCCAGTACTTCCTGGGAATAATCCATTTAAGAGAGATTTTGGAATATTTATTGCTTATGGAATGAGCCCAATTTCCTTAGTAAATGCATTGTTACATACTTTTGATGGTTCCCATCTGAAAATGCCAGGAATAATTGTTGAAAGAGCCAAAAGAGTCGAAGTAGAAACTGAAGAGGGGATTCCTTGGGAATTAGAAGGAGAAATTTTCTCTCAATACTCTACAAAATTAAAATTTGTTCACGTGCCTAAATCATTATGGGTAGTTGCTTCTTATCCATTTTATAAAAATCGTTTAGAAAGGGAAAACATAGAATATGAATGGAGAGAAAAAGAACTCAAAACTTTAGTTTAAGAATTTGAATCTTATTATTTTTAGGAATAATAAATAAACGAAAAAAGAACATAGTCTTTTAATAAAACTGTTAATATTTTTATTTGTGAACAAGCCATCCCAAAAAAATATATGGCTATCTGATACCTACGAAAATTATGCTGAAGAAACATATGTGACAATGAGTGACGGTGTAAAACTTAGGGTCCTCCATACTAAACCAAACACGGGCCAATATTTACCACCCTTAGTTTTAGTACCTGGTCTTGGTTCTATTGTCCCTGGATGGGATAGAGTATTATTACCATTAAAAGATAAAATACCTATATATTATATAGAAACAAGAGAAAAAAAAAGTAGTAAATTTCCTAAAAAGAAGAAATTTGAGCCGATTAGATTTGGTTATGATTTAAAAGAGGTTTTAGACTATTTCAATATCAAAGATAAAGAATATGTAATAATGGGGTCTTCTTTAGGCGCAAATACAATCATTTATGCTTTAGCGAATCATTATATTGACCCATTAGTCGCGATTATAATTGGCCCTAATCCCACATTCCCAATACCAACGCCATTAAAAGTTATTCTCCCATTAATCCCAATTCAAACTGTTGACTTACTTCGTCCTTTAATAAAGTGGTATGTTAAAATCTTTGAAGTCGATATGAAAACTGAACCTGAACAAGGATGGAAATATGAACGGGTTGTAGATGAAATGGAAGGCTGGAAAATAAAATATGTCGCTTGCGGATTTAAAGACATGTACCTTTACCCGATGCTACATAAAATCAAAGCACCGTCAATACTTATAGGAGCAATAGCAGATAAGATGCATAAAGCAGAAAATACCAAAAAATTTGCGGAATTAATTCCAAACGCAGTATATGTTGAATTATTTACTAATAAAGCAGCACATAGCGAACCCATGGTTCATTTTATTACGGGATTATACAAACACATAGATGATCCCTTAGGATTCGCTAAACAATATTCTCTTCCTGAAAAAATAATTGCACCTTATATTCCTGCAAAATATAGAAAAAAACAGAAAAATCTAGTTTAATAAATATCGTTTAATAAACAATTCATTTAATCAATAGTGTTTGTCTTTTAAATAAATTATTTTAAACAATTGTTTTTTTAAACTAGTATATAAAACAGCAATTTATCATTTCTTTGAATATATTGGATAATTCACCTAAAATGTATTTTAAGGATAAAAACGCGCGTTATTTTGATGAGTATCAAAAGCAAATTAACGATTTTTGGGCTTTTAATTGCGTTACTCGGCCTTAGTCTGACCACAGGCCCAGTAATAAGTGTTGCGCCCCAGGATGTGAGCTTAAAACAAGGGGGATACTTAAATCTATCTAATTCAAGCACTGTTTATTATGACTATGATGAGGATTCACATTCGGATGCGGTTCAAATTAATACCCTCATAAATGGAACTCCTAACGTAGAAGTTACAATTTGGATACAAGTATATGACACACTTAGAAATTATAAATCCGTTGCTTACCGCTCATTCGTTCTTACTTTAAATAGTTCTGGGCTGGCAATTGTTGATTATTTGTTCAAGTCAAACTTTACTTCTTCATATGAATTCGATATAAACGGAAATACAAATGACGATTCACAGACTTATGGTGGTTACTGGTTTACTCTATATTTAGATGGGAATGGCATGGATTGGATACCTGCTCCAAACATTAACTTAAATACTGAAATTCAGTATCAAGACGTAGATAATGATGGTTATAATGATACTATTGTCTTCCAATTTGAGCTAAATGAACAAAATAACCCTACTTACATCACATACATCTCTGCTAATTATTCAGTGAATTATTATTTAGGAATATATTATCACAATAACTACAATGTTCCTATTAGTAAAATTTATCCTCAAAATAATACTTTTACTTATAATTTCAAATTTGTTTCAAATATGACTGCTAATTACGATTTTAACTTTGTTTTCGCGGATCAATATGGTAGAATTGTCAGTAATTATTATAACTACCAAAGATTAGACGGAAATGGTACTAAATATGTAAGCTACAATATTTATGGTTGGTTTGATGCTAATTATACTGCTAGCAATGGAAGCGATGTTATTGACAGTTTGGAAGTTAAATATAATCTGCAATACGACGTTGGTTCCATAATTCAAAACGATACTTTAACTGTATTAATACAAGTATGGGCTCTTGGAGATAATTGGGGTTATACAGATCCATACAGTATATATGTTGGTAATGATGGTTACTTTGTGGCTTCTATTAAGTATAATCAAAGTCTTGGCGATCAAAGTTTCACGATGAATAACGTATCATACTTCTTATTGAATAATGCAAGCAATTACCTAATTGTTTACAGTGTCTATGACCCTGTTACTGGTTTTTTCTGGGTTAATAATACTGCTACCCAATTTGTTCCTGTTGGTCTTCCTCCAGGGACAGATCCATTTAATGTTAACAGTGTTACTGTTTACGTATCTGATTCAAATAATGATGGGTTAAATGACACGATTCGTGTTGATGCTTCAATAGAATCTTTATTAAAAGGAGAACTCAAGGTATATTATTATTTGGATATACAGTTAAAATATCAAGATGGTAGTGCTAATTATGTCTACGGTGAAAGCAGGGATGTAATTATTAATTCTCCAACAAACTTTACAATATCAATAAGCTATTCTGCAGAACAAGAAGGAGAATATATGATCTCTTGGCAGTTACAACCTTATCCATACATGAACAACAACATCAATTTATACAATGAAACCGTGTATCTTCATTCCTATAAAACTAATGATGATACTACAACAGTTTCCACTACTACCGTCTCTAATTCCACAACTAATCCAAATGATACAACTACCCAAGATACATCTAGTGAAAGTAATAGCACTACTCCTGAACTTCCGCTTCCATTCTCATTCTCAAGTGTGATACTAGGAATTGGCAGTACTTCTATGTTAATGCTTCTTGTCCGTAAAAGACGATAACGAAAAAGTTTTCTTTAACTTTCTCTGCGGGAAATCCCCTTTTGGAAGGGAGGGGATGAAAGCCGAAAACATCATATGTTTTTTTTATATGTTTTTCTTGCAGGGCTGGGACGGCCCGTAGCGCCTGTGGAGAGAGTCTCCTCTGTGAAGCAGGAAGCCCCTAGCAAAAGCAAGGGGTAGTTCACATCCTTTTCTTTTTTATAAATTTCATAAACCAGTCCGTTATTATTTCTTTTTTAAAGTTATCTACGAAATGTTTGTATTAAAAAGCGTAAATATAAATATCAAGGTACTAGTCAAAAACCAAAGACGTTAAAAGGAAAAATTACGGGGAAAAACACGAGGTTGTTTTATGGCAGAGGACAGTCAAGAAGTCACCGTCTATGAACGTTCCGGGCTTGACAGAATAAAACATGAATTAGAACAAGAAGCCCAAAAGGAACTTCAAGAAATAATTGAGAAGGCGGAAAAAGAAAAAAATACGATTTTAGAAAATGCCCGGAGACAAGGCGAATCCTTAAAACAACAAATCATTCTTAAGGCTAAAAATGAGGCTGAAACCAAAAAAAGACAGGAGATTTCTAAAGTCAAACAAAAAAATAACATGGACTATCTACAAACCTTAGATAAGTTAATTAAATCTACTATCGAAGAGGCTACTGCTAAACTGGCTAGCTTCGCAAATAAACCAGAATACGTTGATGTGCTTAAAAAACTAGTTGTAAACAGTAGTGTAGCTCTTAATGGAGGAGAATTATTATTAGTTGCAAGAGCGCAAGATAAGGCACACTTGACCAATCAAGTTTTAGATGCTCTCAGCCAAGAAATTGCTAATGCAACTGGTGAAAACACAGTATTAAAATTAGCTGACGAAGATCTTAATTCTATTGGTGGTGTTATTGTCCGTCAAACAGATGGAAAAATCGAAGCTGACAATACTTTTGAAAACAGAATTTACCGTTACACTGAAGATCTAAGATTAATAATAGCTCGTGAGCTTAATGCATGAGGTGGGCAAAAATGAAGCCCCATTTAACACCAATAATTACAATAATGTTAATCTCACTCTTGTTAATGACAAGTACTGTTTCTCAACCTACTCAAGTACTTGCTGCTGATGATGCCTATGGTGGTTATATCAGTGAAACCAAATTTAACAAGGAAATGGAAATCATCTTTACTGGCACTATAATAA
>JAMOVR010000326.1 GCA_027061945.1 Candidatus Heimdallarchaeota archaeon | reverse complement strand
GATCCAGCAAGACTCGAAACAGGCTTGAAATAATTATTTTTTAACTTTATCAGGGGAAATTCCCTTCCTCATGAGATTGAGATTGTTATTTTAGGAAATAGAAAATTATACAAGAAAAATTCGTTGATTAAATTGAAAACGTATTATCTACGATTTACTTTTAGTGTAAATCTCCAAAATCCTATTTATAATTCTCCTTTTAAAAATCCATTTTTTGTATTTTTTATGGTCTTAGAAGTTAAAAGATAAATAAAAAAAACTAGAATTAAATTAATTTACAATCCTAATTTTTATTTTTCTTCTTCTGCAAGAAATCTTTCGATCCAGTCCCAGTATCTTTCGATATCTTTCATTAATGCTTGTTTATGTGATTCGTCGATTGATTTGAATCTTCCTTGTGGTTTTAAGAATTCTTCAATTGGTTTTCTATTTGCTGGATCTCTGAATCTTTTGCTTTGTTTGCTTAGATAGATCTTTCCATCAATTGCTTCAAATAATGGCCAGTAACCAGTTTGTACTGCCATTTTAGACATTTCAGGAATATCTATTGGGTCAACATTCCATCCTGGTGGGCATGGAGACCATATCTCTATAAAACGGAAATGTCCCTTGTGATCTTTCCATGCTCTTCTCATTTTATCGTATAGATCTTGGGGATAAAATGAAGACGCAGTAGCAACATATTTCACTCCATGGGCCATCATTATTCTAGCAACAGATTTTCTTGGCCTGTATTCACCACTTGATGTTGTTGTTTTTGCGCCGGGTGGTGTTGCACCAGACTTTTGAACACCAGTATTTTGATATGCTTCATTATTATACATTACATATATAATGTCTTCATCTCTTTCGGCGGCTCCACTAAGGGAAGCCATCCCTATATCTGCAGTTCCACCGTCTCCAGCCCATACTACTACTTGAACATCTGGATCCGTTCTTTTATACATATTTGCAATACCGGTTGCTACTGCTGGTGCAGCAGCAAAGGCACAATTAAAAACAGGGGCATTAATCCCATAACCAACTCCGAATCCTTGGATTACAGAAGTACAACACGCAGGAACCACTAATACTGCGTGATTTTCTAATGCTGCAAGTGCATGTCTTAAAGCGAGATTTAAGCCACAACCGGAGCATGCTAAGTTTCCTTTTTTTATTCCGACATATCCTTGTTTTTCTTCTATTTCTACTAATTCTGCGAGTTTAACCATTTTTTCTTCCTCCTTAAGACTTAATTAATGACTTTACTCTTTGGATGATGTCTTTATAACTGACGTCTTGGCCTCCTAATCCCATTACTGTCGGATAAATTTTTGTGTCAATTGCGCCAAGCTCTCTCATTGCACTGCTTGTTTCTAAGTAAAGTGGTCCTGCGTGTCCAAAGCTCATTGAACGGTCAATAATAACGATTTTATCGTATTTTTTTAGTTGTTCTACTAGAACTTCTTTTGGAAATGGCCTAAATACTCTTACTCTAGTTACTGATGTTGGAATTCCTTCTTTGGTGAGCATTTCTGCGGCCACTTCACTTTCTTCTGCGATAGTTGACATTGTTACTATGCCAACTTCAGCATCTTCTTCACCAGTTACTTCAATAAGTCCTCCCCAGTCTCTACCAAATTTTTTGGCAAACTCATCGTTGACATCTTGAATTACTTTTTTAGCTCTTTCCATTGATTTCATTAGATCTTCTCTTAAGGCTATATACTCATCTGGTAGGGAGATGGCACCATATGACATTGGATTGGATGGATGCAATTTAAACATTGGTTCGAATGGGGGTAAGAATTCATCTACTTCTTCTTGTGTGAGGAGTTCTACTTCGCTAGCGGTATGACTTAATACGAAGCCATCAAGTGTTACCATAAATGGGAAGTACACATCATGATTTTCAGCTATTTTGTAAGCTTGTAATACAGAATCAAATGCTTCTTGATTGTTTTTCGCATATATCTGCCCCCAACCACTATCTCTCATTGCCATTGTGTCTTGGTGATCTACCCAAATACTCCACCCAGGCGCTAATGCTCTGTTAACTACTGCTGCGACCATTGGTAATCTTCCATATCCCGCCCAAAAAACGTTTTCTGCCATATACATTAATCCTTGGGCTGCAGTGGCCGTGAATGTTCTTCCTCCTGCAGCTACTACACCCATACAAGTAGCCATCGCAGAATGCTCGCTTTCTACTTTAACGAATTCCGCATCAATTTTCCCTGCCTCTACTGCTTGCGCAAGCATTTCAGCGATATGAGTAGAGGGAGTAATTGGATAAACAGCAATAACATCTGGTCTTGCTCTTAATACTGCTTCTGAAACTGCTTCATTTCCAGTAAGCAATTCAACTGATTTTGTTTCTGCCATTTTAAACACCCTTTTTTATCTATGCCAAATTAGATTTCAGATTCATTAACAAAATGAATGGCGTCTCTAGGGCATACTGCCACACAAATAAGGCACCCCTTGCAGTATTCATAGTCAATGACTGGATATCCTTCCTCATCGTGTGAAAAAATATCATCTGGACAATTCAGCCAGCATAATTCACATTTAGTACATTTTTCATAATCAATTTTTGGAGTTTGCGTTCTCCAATCAGCAGTTCTTCCTGCTGCACCATGAACTGGTTTTAATAACGGATGAACTTTTCTTTCTTCACTCAAGTTTTTTCACCACCGTCTCTTCAAACGCTTTTTCAATTGCTTTGACATTTATCTCTTGCATTTTTGGGTCGCTTACTAATTTAGGAACGGCTTTGATAAGGGACTCCTTTTTTAGTATTCCACTTGCTTTTGCAAATGCAGCCATCATTGGTACACTTGCAATAGGTGTTCCACTACGGACAAGACCTACACTTCTAGCAACATTTGAAGCATCTACATATGCGACATATTCTGGTTCGTACTGTTTAACAATTTCAGGGATATCTACTGCGTTAACAGCAATAATACTTCCTTTTCCGAGTTTTCTTGGAGGAATAAGCTTGGGGATAACACCGACTTCTAAGGCAATAATATGTTGAGGTTCTCTAATCTGTGAATGTAGTTTTAGCGGTTTATCACTGATTCTTAGAGAAGAAATGACTGGAGCGCCTCTTCTCTCCGCGCCATACTTTGGGATTGCAGAGCCGTGTTTTCCTTCAAGGAAGGCGGCGTATGCCATCATTTTAGCCATACTGACTCCGCCTTGCCCGCCACGACCGACAATAGCGATCTCATATATCATCTCAATCACTCTCGGAGAAAACTCAAAAAACATAGGTAAAACCTTTTTCGAGTGTACTTCGAACAATAAAAATAAAATTGTTCGTATCTTGGGAGATAATACAAAACAGATAGTAAAAGAAAAAGAAAGCAATTCTCCTAAATAATAAATATTTATGATTAGCATAAAAATATTTAACTTCTATGTTAAATCTAGTGTTATTTAATTTTATATTATGTTTTTCAAAGTTTTTATCAACATCATTGCGAAATACCAGTTTCTGGTCCCTAATAGAATTTTTATCTTCAAAACATGGTTGGTTTCATTCCCATATTATCATACTTGGCATTTACTATGATTTAATAGATTGTGTATTGTTTTTAATTATTAACTGGGGTTTTTACTTACCTAAAAGTTAGTTATTCAGTAAATAGTAAAAAAGGTAAATTTTAAAATGTATTGTTTTTTTAAAAAAATGAAAATAAATGAACCAATCCACATTATTCAAGTTCAAAATTGATAAGGAGATCTCAGATGAATTAGTAGATTTTCTTTTTACTCATCCCTATGAAATATGGAATTGGTTACTCCAGCTTTTAATACCAAAAAAAATTATTGATAGGATATGGGACCCAGAATTGACAAAAGATTTTGTCAACTTTTTAAAGGATATTTCTCCCAAAGATACTCCTCCAGCAGAATTAAAAAGAAAAATATTATTTTACAAAAATGAGATTTTACATGATAAAAAGCTATCACCAAATAAATACTTGAAACAATTAGAAGAAAAAAAATTAATTCAAGAGATTAATGGGCTTTATAATAAAACTCCTTTTTATGATATGTTTGTCGCGTTATTAGAATATTATCTTGATTTGCACAATAAATTCATAAAGTATCCAGAAGCATATGAATACTTCATTAATCTAAAAAATGTAATTCTTACGCAAAAACAAATTATCCGTTGGCATACTGAAGGTCTTTATCTTCTTTATTTAATTAAAAATGGTTACTCTGAACTAACCTGGAAGGAACTTAACCAATTATGGAAAGAATTTACTGCAAGTTATACTGAAATTAATACTTATACAAGCAACATGAAGTTTTTGAATTTACTTTTAGATTTAAAAATGATCGAAAAAATTCCGGAGAAAAATATTTACAAAATTAATATTGGATTAGTTGAGAAAATATATACTCTAGCTGGGAAAGTTGTTTTTCAGTTAGTTTTATTTATGAAAATGTTAGAATTAAATATTTATCTTCCAAAAAGACATTACGAGATACATTTAAGATCTAATGATACAGAAGTCTTTTTGAGCTCTAATGCTAAAAAGATTGTTTATGATCATGTTTCTGAAAGTAAAGAATCTATTCGTCTACTTCTATTAGCTACTTTGGTCGGTGACGATGAAGAATCTAAGAAGGCGCTCGCAAAACCATTGATCAATAAATTAATCTTACATAGCCTCGTTTATTATTTACCTAAACATGATAGTAAAGATGACAGAGAGATACGTCTTATTAATCAAGCAGGGGGGATCTTAAAAGTTATTTTAACAGAACAGATCGATTTTGCGCCACTCGCTATTCTAGATGAAAAAATAGTTTATTACACACCTATTCAATTTATGACAGAATCTCTGACCCCAATTATGGCTATTAGAATTAACGACAAGAAGGCAGTAAAAGCGTTTTTAAAAGAATGGGATTATTTATGGGAACATAGTCCTGTTTACGAAGAGGTCATGGATGCGTTAAAATATTTGTACGGAAGATTTTTTACCAAAGAAATCGAAGAAATACCTAGTAAACAGTTAGAGTTTCTAAAGAAGCATAATCTTATTGATAAAAATGGAAATATTACTAAGTTAGGCGAAATTTTGATTTTTGAGAGATATTATGGGTAAAAATTGTAACAATTGAGTGATTTTATAATGAAGACTGGATTGATAAAATAATACTAAAAGGACACCATATTTATTAAAAATGTTATATAAATACATTTTAACTTTGGAGTAAAGACCTTAAAAAATCGTTAAGAGGAAGCAAATGGAGGAAAAAAAAATTTTAGAAGCTATCCGTAACATAAAAACTCCAAAAAGCAATCCCCTTTGCGACAGGGAAGTAAAAATAGATGAATTCCTAGAGCAGTTTAAGAAAGAGCCTGCAA
>JAMOVR010000325.1 GCA_027061945.1 Candidatus Heimdallarchaeota archaeon | reverse complement strand
AAATAGTAGATGTCATAGAGCATTATCCTTTAATATGGGGAACTACACCTTTAGCAGAAAATCTTTACGAAGTGATCAGATATTTTAAGCAAGAACCACCATATTATAGTAACGAAGCCTATATCCCTAATAAAGGTGGTAAAGGAGATCCATATTATTATGAAAGTCAAGGTGAACTTCAACGGTGTGCCAAATCATTTGTGATAGTATTTACAGATGGCGAACCTTGGAGAGATTGTAATGTACCATCACTTAAAGGATGTATAGGGGGAGGAGAAGAATGTAATGATAGTGGACCAGACTGTGATACAGATCAAAATGAACCAAAAAGTGACTTTTGTAGTACGTATGGGAATAAATTAACAGATTATTTAGATGATGTGGCCTGGTGGGCTCACAACAAAGATGAAACTAAAAACAGAGACTTAAGATTGGACATAGAAGGAGATCAATACCTAACCATTTATACTGTAGCTTTTGGTACCTCAGAGTATTGTAGTGAATATGAGAATCAAGTAGCTTGTGAAGATGGTGGATGTGTATGGATAAATAATACTTGTTGGCCTACTAGTGAAAGGGAACAATGTCGAAAACAAATATTACAAGATACCGCTAAAAATGGAGGCGGAGAATTTTATTATGCTAATGATGGAGCAAAGCTAGAAAAAGCTTTTACCTCTATTTTAGAAGCTATTATCAGAACAGGAAGCGCTGGAGCAGTAGCAACGGTAACTCAGGAAGTGGTAGAAGAAGACATAGTAATACGCGGAGCCTTTACCGCTTATGAACCAGAAGATCCTTCTACTTATGTTTGGAAAGGGCACCTTGAAGTTTATTGGCCTTATGAAGGATGCAAATTCCAGACTAATCAAAAACAATGTGAAAAAATTGAAGGCTGCTTTTGGGTGAATGGCAACTGTGAAGGAAGCATCTATAGTTTTCAACTACCAGAAAATGAAGGAAAATTTTGTTCAGATAAAAATTTTACAGGAGGGCATTGCTGGGACGCAGGAGAAGTTTTAAAGAACCAGCATTCAAGACAAATTTTTACTTTTCTTATCTCCGAAAATGGGACAATAAAAAGAAAAATCTCTCTGGACGATGTTGACACAAATTACTTTGCATTAGACGAGAAATCAGACTTCAATGGAGATAGCACTGTTAATAATGAAGATGTTGACAAACTTAAAAATTGGATCAAAGGCTTGGAAGACGGTGATGGTATTTATATGAGGCAACGTGATGGATGGTTTCTAGGAGATATTGTTTATTCTACCCCGGTGGTAGTTGGGACACCTTCTCTAGCTTCAGTACCCAAACAGATAGCTAATCAAAACTGCGATTGCACTTGTGTTAACGAACAGGGAGAGGTCGACAATAATTGCGCAAAAAGCTGCTTTTACTGTTATCGCTATAAAAACTTACACCGCGACAGAGTTGTCTATGTTGGAGCCAATGATGGAATGCTCCATGCTTTCCTAGTTGGTAAATGGGATAATCAGAAGTGGATTCATGATCCTAACGAAAACAACGACATAGGAAAAGAACTTTGGGCATATATTCCAAGTAATCTTCTCTCTGAACTAAAGTGTTTAGCCAAACCCTCTTATGGTACGGAAGGAGGTTGCCAGCACCGCACCATGGTAGATCTCTCCCCTGAAGCGTGGGACGTCTATATTCGCATAGATACTAATAATGATGGAAGTTTAGAAAACGAAATACCTCAGTGGCGTACGATTCTTATAGGTGGAGAAAGAGGAGGAGGAGATGTTTATTTTGTCATAGACGTAACGGATCCTCATAATCCCAAGGTACTTTGGGAATATTCGGTTCTGCGAAATATGGCAAACATTAACGGTAATCATATCAATTTTCCTTATTCTAACAAAACTATTTATCGTCAAATAAAGAATGTAGCTGCTTCATGGTCCAAGCCCTATGTAGGAAGGCTCAACGTGAGAGGGACCACCTTCCATATCTTTAGTGAAGATGGACTCTTAAAGAGTTATAATGGAGATGAATTAAGTGGCTGGTTTGCTTTTATTGGTGGAGGGGCAAGAATATTCAACACCTCCGGAGAACTCATTAGCGAAGATAGTGGTACGGCCTTTTTTCCTTATCTTGTTGCTCTTGATATTGAAAAAGGTATCAATATTTTTCAAACCATGTGGCCATATTTAAGAAATCAAGTAATAACTTCTATCCCCGGATCGCTCAAAACTAAGATTCCCTATGTTATGGCTAGCCCTTTAGTTCTTGATGTAAATGGGGATGGTTATGTAGATCGTTTATATGTGGGAGATTTAAATGGCTTATTTTATGGCCTTAAGTTTGGCAATTCTTATGATGATGTACTAAAATTACATTTAGATATATGGAGAACCAAAAAAGACTTTAACCCCTCCTCAAACTTGTACCGAAGTGACTGGCAACCTATAATTGTTCAACCGACTGCTACTTTTGACTCTAGTGGGAATCTTTGGATCTACTTCGGGACTGGTAAATTTGATGACGTAGGGAAAGGAAATGATGACAAAACAGACAAAGCAAAAATGTCTTTCTACGCCTTAAAAGATACGGAACAATTTTCTCTTCAGAAATTTTCTTGTATTATAGATAATAACCAATCCATCAGCTGTGATGATACTTCTAAAATAATTCATTTTCATCTCTGCGAAAATTATAATGAATATTGCACTTGGATAATGGATAACGGTCAGCCTGATTGTTGTGAAAACAACTGTTCAAATAGCTGTTTCAGTTGTATCTACGACTTCACCAAAGAAGGAGAGCGCGTTATAGATTCTGCCTTAGTGGCCGGTGGGTTGGTCTTTGTTACCACTTTCGTTCCAAGTGAAGACCCCTGCCAGGCTGGTGGAGAAGGTTATCTTTACGCATTTGACTACAATTGCAATTTTCTTGAAGATAATCCCTTCAAAAGATCGGGGCTTAAATCAGAAGCCATAGAAAAAACGGATAACAAGGCCAAAGCTTATAGAGTACAGCTTGGTCCCGGAATGCCGAGCCGGCCGGTACTAGATAGTTCTGGGAAAAACCTGTTGGTTCAAGAAAGTACGGGAAAAATTCACCGGATAAAAATTGACCTTCCATTGAAACCGCTTTACCTCAAAGGTTGGAAGGAAGAATGAAAAGAGGGTTCACTTTAGTAGAAATCCTTGTGGTTTTGAGCTTAATAGCTATTTTAGCTTCTGTGGCTCTGCCTTATTTGAATCAGATGATGGCAGAATACAAAGTTAAAGGAGCAGCTCGAAAGGTCTTTGGAGATCTCTTATGGATGAAGGCCAGAGCTATCCAAGAACATACAAACTATACAATGGACTTTGAAACAGAAAGTTGTTCTTGTAACTACCGCATTTTAAAAAACGAAGAAGTCGTCTCTGAAGTTTCTTTTAAAAATGAGGGTTATAAAAACATATCTTTATTTGCTAACGAAACCAGCAGAATTGTTTTCAATAAAAGGGGAATATTAGAAGGAATAAGTGCTTCCTTAAAGTTAGAAGAAAATAAGTACAAGAAATGTCGAAAGGTGGAAGTTTCAAGCCTCGGAAGAATAACAATAAACAAATGCGAACCATAGCCTTTAATTCAAACAGTTCAAATAGGAAGGGATTTTCTTTATTAGAGGTTTTAGTCTCAATTATCATTATTTTTGTTGGCATTTTAGGCATATACAAGCTTTACTTTTCTGTTATTCATGCGAGCATTTTTTCCCAAAAACTTACCACAGCAACCAATCTAGCCACTGCCAAAATTGATGAACTTAAAATACTAGGAAGTAAAATTGATCCAGACTTTAAAAATGGAGAGGAAACTGATGATATATACAAAATCAGATGGACCATAAACAACTACACAGACATTGAAAACACGAAGATAATTAAAGTTGAAGTAGGTTGGGACGGAGAAGAGTGTCCAAACAACATTGATAAATGTTCCCACAAAGTCATTTTAACCAACTTGCTGAAAGAATGAAAAACAAAATAACCACACAAAAAAAGGGAATGACAATAGTCGAATTAATGGTGGCTTTAACTATTATGATGATAGTAACTAGTGCCATCTATTCTATAGTTCTCTCCCAACGAAAAGCTTACATTAAGCAAGAATCCATTACCGAAACCCAAGAAATTGGAAAAATCATTCTAACAATCATTAAGAGAGATCTCATGATGGCAGGCTATGGAGTTGATAAAAAATTGGCCTTATACATTAAAGATGGTGGCGATAATGGACCTGACGAATTATACATAAATGACTGGTCATTTATAGATGAAAATGAGCTATTAGCCGGAGTATATGGGGAGACAAAAATTATTCATAATAGTGGAAAAAGCATATTAGTTGAAAAATTAAATTTAGATGATTGCGCTCAATGTTCGGACAATACTTATGGGGATAGTAACGATCCCAATGAATTCGAATCACAATATGTTATTTCTGACACAGATGACCCAGAAAAAAAAGTAGCTAAAATAAAAAATGTTAATAGAGACACAAATACTCTCACCCTCCAAGAAGAGATAAGCGGTTCCTATGTGGCCCCTGCCATTTATTATGGAATTGTCGAAGAAAATCTTAAAAAGAGTACCCGCAACACCGGAGGGAGACAACCTCTGGCCCAGAACGTGGTTGACCTCCAAATAGCCTATCAAGATAAAGAAGGAAATTGGTATTGCCATGAAAGAGGAAGTTCTCCTATGACCCCTTTTGATCCTTCCAAGATTCGTCTTATACGAGTAAGCATTGTAATTCGCACAAAAGCAAAAACAGACTTTAATAAAACCACAGGACGTCCCGCCTTGGAAAACAGAGAGGAAGGAGAACCAGATAATTATTCTTATCGAATATATACTACGACCTTTGTCCCCAGAAACTTGTTTTATGGAGACATATAATGAGAAAGAAAGGAATAGCACTACCTACGACCTTGGTTTTTCTTTTAATTTTAATGATCTTTGCCTTATGGATAACCACACAAATAAGAAATGAAATAAGGATTTCTGCAGCTTTAAAACAATATGAAGAGGCTTTTAATTTGGCAGATGGGGCTTGTGATATAGCTATTAAATATCTTTTACATAAAACTCCTCGAAAGGATAACTGGAACCCTCAGCTAGAAGGTAAATGCGTGTTTCCTACACAAGATCAATCAATTTTTAATCAATACCATGAAGAGGGAAAGTTTCAGTTCCAACCAGTGATATTGTGGAAGGGATATGATACCCGTCCTCTCCCTGGATGGATGCTTAATTGGCAAGGTTATTCCTCATTTCATAGGGTCCATTATAAAACTGAGGGAAGAGTTAAAAGCAGTCAAAATGAAAGTAATATAAGTCGTGTCTCTGCTATTATTCTCAAAATAATTCGAT
>JAMOVR010000324.1 GCA_027061945.1 Candidatus Heimdallarchaeota archaeon | reverse complement strand
TACATCGTTTGCTAAATTTATTTGGAGTAATCGCTTTAAAGAAATATACTATGAGTATGAGGACTATCAGGTGATTCCGATTTTTTCTTCAATCTATATTGAAGAAGAACACATTCGTCTTTGCACAGAAAAAGAGATCCTGGCGGTTCAAATAGAAGGTGATATTTTAGAGCTCAAGAACTTCGAAGAATTAAAAGATAAATTCAAAATTGAGTAATTTAATAAGGAATGAATTAAAGTTTGTCTTGAGATTGTTTTAATAATCATTGCCCAAATATATTTTTTCATGATTTAGCCTCCTTTAACTAGTATTTTCAAGTTATAAACTAAGAAAAGCGTTGTAAAGTGTTTGTATTGGTTTTTTAGTTTGTTAGAACGTGTCTTGAAATTTTTTTTAAAGGGAATTCTGTTCTAATTAATAAAGACGTATATCATAGATATCTTTGTTTTCAAATAACAAAAAAATTCAACTATTTTATTTAAAAAAAACTCAGAAACTGAGTTTTTTTTCCATCAATTTTAGAATTAGACAGGTATATTGCCATTTATTTCGGAAAAATTCATCAAGCCTTTAACCATCTTAATAGTAATGACCAATCCGAATTTAACGTGTATTATTTTCTCCAAATAATGCAATAACATTTCGTTCCAAATTAAATATTAAAAAGCAAAAACTGAGTTTTAAAGGAAAAAAGCGGTATCTTTTTAATTAAATCAAGTAGTAATTTTTTCTAAGTTCACCGGTTTCCTTAGCAATTTTTAGCAATAAAAAAAACGACGTAGTAAAATTAATGAGTTTGGGTTTTTATGAGTTTTTTGAGATCTTTATGAGCAATAATGAAATAATTGAAGAGATTTATTCTAATTTTAAGAACCTTTTAAACGAAAATACTAAAAAAATCAAGCAATTAAACAAGTGGCTTGAAATTGAGGAAGGGAAAAATACTTTTTCTAATTTACTTTTTTCTTTGGGAAAATTGATAAGAGACAGCGAGGAAGAATTGAGTCTTTTGGAAGTAGAGAATATTTTTAAGTGGGAGACGATTGGTAATGATTACTAAACTAAGAATAGAGAATTTTAAAGGATTTAAGGAAGAAAAGGAAGTTGCTTTTTCTGAGGGATTAACATTAATACTTGGGCCAAACGCTACGGGAAAGAGTTCTATTCTTGCGGGGCTTAAGTTTTCTTTGTTAGGCGAGAGAAGAAGGTCTGGAAATGGAATTTCAAATCCAAATTATGACGCTAAAAAAGATGCTTATGTAGAATTAGAGTTCATTGGGAAAGATGGTGAAAAATACCTTATCTCTTATACTTATAAGCCAAGAGGACGAAACAACGCTCAGGAACTCTACAAATATGACCTTGATACAAGCCAATTCGAGCAAGTAGATATCTCTAAACTAGAAGAAGTGTTCCCCTACAATTTATCTCTATTTCATGAGGTATTTTTCATCGAAGAAGGAGACCTCTACAAATTTCTCCAATCAAGAAAAAATTTCAGGAAAAAGCTAGAAGAGGAGCTATCCAAGCTTTTACAAATTGATAAATTAAACCTCATGGAAACGTCTCTGAAAAAAGCCAGGAAAGAATACAAAGAAAAAATTAAGCGATACAAGGAAAGACTGGAAGAACTAGACAAGGAAGAATTTGAAGAAAAATTAATTGATATAGAAGACGAATTACTTAGTTTAGAAGAAAAAATAAGTGGTATTAGTTCTCTTGACAAGGAAAATATTAATGAGTTGATTAAAAAAAGAGAAGAAAAAGCAATTATTGATAATAAGATTTCCGAACTCAACAAGAAAATAAGTGTAGAAAGGCAGAGACTCGGTGGTAAGAGAATCTCTGAAGTAGAAAAAATAATTCAAGAGCTAAGGAATAAGATCCAAGACAAAAAAAAACGCTTAGAACAACTAAGAAAACAATTAGAAGAGGAAAAAAACAGACAATATTTGTTCAGTGAAACGCTTAAGTTACTTGATTCTGTAAAAGAGCATAACACCGGTTTTTGTCCCACATGTTTCCAACCACTACCTAAAGAACAATTAGTAAATGCACATCAAAAAGCCGAAGAAGAGTTGGAAAAAACTAAAAAACGACTTGAAGAGTTGATGAGGGACTCGGAAAAATTAAGTAGGGAAATCGAAGAAAATAGCGAGAAATTTAATTCACTCATTGATCATCTCGAGAAATTAAGAAAATATTTAGATGAAATGCGACTTCTCAATAAAAAATCAGAGACTTTTGAAAAAGAGACTAGTCAGACCAACGTTGAATATTTACTCAAGAAAATGAGTGAATATGAAAAACTGAAATCTGAAAAGACTCATTTAGAAGAACAGAAAAAAGAGTTGTCCCGATTTTTAGCAGAAAAAGAACATCTACCTGAAAGAATAGAGCTATTGACAAATAGAGAGAACTTCTTGGATCAACTCATAAAATCCATTGGTATAACTAGAGAATCATTGTTGAAAAAGCATTTAAAACCGATAGAAAAGGAATTACAAGAATTGATTATTCAAATAAAAGGAAAAGACTGGTATGTATCTTTTGAGGAAAAAATTGAGCCTGTGTTTAGAAAAACAGGCACTGGGGAGACCAAACTATTGCTTGATGACTTAAGCGGGGCGGAAAAAACATTGGTGTTCTTAATTTTCCGATGGCTTTTAGCGGAGCAAATAGCTGGTAGGCCGTTCTTAGTAATGGACGACGCATTGAATCATCTTGATCGCGAAAACAGGGACTATTTCTTCCGGTTATTAAATCAGTTAATACAGGAACAGGACAAAGAGTACCAATTAATTCTTGCTTCTTATGACCCAACAATAGCAGAAGCCTTGGAACCATTGAAACCAAACATTATCTGGCTGGATAAAAACTAAGAACCAGTTCTGGCTCATTGGTGATCTTGAGATGAAAAACAATGAAATCGTTGTTATTCTTGACACTTCTTTTTTCCGGAGTATTTTTGAAGTAAATGAGCAAAATTCTTTGGAATTAATAAAGAGCCTGTCTCAAAAGGCGGGGTATGAACTAGCTGTTCTTTCCACGGTGCTTGTTGAGTTCAAAAGATGGCGGGTCTCAATCCAGAAACTTTTCACGAGAATCCCAGATTCTAAGCTCGAAATTGCCGAACTAAAAAAAATAAATGACCATTTGAGTAGTCAAATTCTGCCTTTCGAGAGAAAGGAAATAGGCGATTACAAATTCATTGCTTACGCACTTGAACAAAAAAAGAAAGGAAAAAACCCTATAATAGTGACTAATGACGAGGGTATTCGGAATTTTGTCTATAAAATTCTCCGAAAAGGAGACGAGATCGCCATTTCTTTTGTGGCTGACTTCATAAGGTCTCTGGTTAATTACTCCATTACCAAAGAAGATAAAGAATTACTACTCAGGGCTAGTGAAAAAATAGAGAAGGAATACAATTTTTACCGAAAAAGACAAGGCAGGAATTTTGCCCAGAAAAATGCTTTAGAAGAACTTATTTCTTCGATCTCATACAAAACGGCTAACAAAGAAGTTCTCCAGTTAAACAAAGCATTAACAAAGTACTTCGAAACCCAAGAGCTCGATGAAAAAGAATTCCCGGACGAATTCAAAATTTTTTACGAGGCTTTAAGAGATATTTCCGACGCTATCGAAACCGGTAGGCTAAAAGAAGCGTTCAATATCGCTAATAGTTTATTTTCTAAGTCTAAAGACAAGTACGAGGAAAGAATATTTGCGGAAATGACTCCTGCGATATACTCGATACTTGTCGACACTTATTACAAACTTGCTTTAGAATTAGATCAAAGAGAGTTTTGGTGGGAAGCAATAGGGTTAATGCATTCCATTAAGACCCTTTATCAGTTAAACTGGAAAGTAAACATCCCAAAACGACACATTGTCCTTTTAGAGACAATTACATATCTTTTAACCGGGGCCAGCGGACTAGAAGAAAAAAGAATTGGTTATGAGACTTTTCTAAAAACCTTAGAAACGTTTGACTTGGAATTCCTTTTCGAGGTTTATGCTATCTCACGTGTGCTTGGAAATGAAACATTGTTAAATGACTTGGAAAAAATAATACTAACCAATTCTGGATTAAAAATTACTAATAAAATAGTTAAAGACTTGATTGGAAAGTCCATAGACACGACCACTAAGCTTTCGGTTAAAACACTGTTCGAAGAACCAATGGTTATTGATGAGACGTATCCTAAAGAAAAGGACTTAGATGTATTCTTAATGTCTGCTTCAGGTAAAATATGTTTGAGAATAAAAAACGCTTTAGAAAACAAGGATGTACTAAAATTATCGCCAGGAAAAATAATTATAATAAACCAAATTAGAATTGAGAACATAAAAAATCCTCCGCCTGGCAAAAAATGGGAAAAGACATTCATTACCCCCAGTAAAAAATTAGTCCTTGAGATAAACACACCAAGAGGTGTTCTAAATCTTGCCACTCAAATAACAGATAAAATAAGTTTTTAAAAAAAGTAATAATGCCTTAGAAAAAGGATTAATTAGCGTGTTGTTCTAAGTTATAAGAAGGAACAAAAAATTAAAGATAAAACAAAGCTCTCACTGATTATTAAATAAAAGAAGGCCTATGTCTCGGAAAATAGCTGTTTAATACTGATTTTATTTTGTATGTTTCTTCGGTTTACAATTTTTGATTGTGGGGATTTCAATACTTTTATAATCGCTTTTTTATAAGATTCCCAGATCTCTGTATTTTTATTAATTTCAATGATTTCATTCCAAGGTAAAATTTTCCATCCTAAAGGGATATAATTTTTAGTAGATTTTGCCAAAAAATCCCAGTCTTCATCAACCAATATGCAAATTGTTCTTGAGTGGTGTTCTCCTGCTTTTTTTACTTCTTCAAAGTTATCTATCCAAATTGCACCAAGCCAAATCCCTCCTGTAGTCAAACTTATCCATTCGTAATGAATTCCAAACCATGTTCTTTCAATAATTTCTCCCTTAAGTGGTTTGATTAAGTTATAAAATAGTTTAATAATTTCATTTGTGAAATCTTCGATTTCTAAACATTCATAATTTCTACATTTTTTTACTACCCATTTTTCTATCTCATTTCTATACTTTTTTTGAAAAGTATCTAGATTGAAGGATTTTCTACGTAAAAATTTTATTCTTGGGCCTTTTAAATCAATCCCCTTTTTTTCAATTGCTTTTTGAACATTCTGGACGTCTTTTATCTTCTCTAAATTTTTAGATATTAAGTCCTTTATTTTAAAAATCCATTCATTATCGACTAATTTTGCTTTTTCAAACCATTCATTTATATTACTTTTTAAATTCTCGATTTCATTTATATCGTCTAAATGCACTCCAATTTCAATGTTATTTAAAAGACCAGAAGAAGTTAGATTTGCAGAAGTAA
>JAMOVR010000323.1 GCA_027061945.1 Candidatus Heimdallarchaeota archaeon | reverse complement strand
TCTTCAGCGTATTTTTCAGCTTCTTCTACCATTTTTTGTATTTCTTCTTCACTAAGACCTGTTCTTCCTTGGACAACAATTTTTTGTTCTTTTCCGGTAGCTAAGTCTTTTGCTGAAACATGGACAATACCATTAGAATCTATATCAAAAGTAACCTCGATTTTTGGGACACCTCTTGGTGCAGGAGGAATACCTGTTAGATAAAAGCGACCTAAAGAGATGTTGTCTTTGGCCATTGCACGTTCTCCTTGGAGTACATGAATTTCGACTTGGGTTTGATTATCTGCAGCAGTCGTAAAGATCTGGCTTTTCCGAACTGGTATTGTTGTGTTTCTTTCAATGATTTTAGTGAAAACACCACCCAAAGTTTCAACACCTAAAGATAAAGGAGTAACATCAAGAAGTAGAATGTCTTTCATTTCTCCAGCTAATACTGCTGCTTGTATTGCTGCACCAATAGCAACAGCCTCATCAGGATTAATCCCTTTATATGGTTCTTTTCCAAAGAACTCTTTTACTGCTCTTTGAAACATTGGCATTCTAGTTGCTCCACCAATTAATAGAACTTTGTCAATATCATCTATTGATAGACCAGAATCTTTAAGGGCTTGTCTTGTTGGTCTCATTGCCCTTTCAATTAAATCCTGCGTCATTTGCTCAAATTGAGCACGAGTTAATTCTACATCTATATGTTTTGGTCCAGAGGAATCAGCAGCGATGTATTGAAGGGTTATTCTTGTTTTAGGCATTGAAGATAATTCTATTTTTGCTTGTTCTGCAGCTTCTTTAAGCCGTTGTAATGCCATACGATCTTTGGATAGATCTATACCATGTTTTTCTTTGAAATCTTTGATTAACCAGTCCATTATTCGCTGGTCAAAGTCTGAACCTCCAAGATGGTTATCTCCACTAGTTGCTTTTACTTCTACTACTCCTTCTCCGACTTCTAAAATACTAACATCAAAAGTTCCTCCTCCAAGATCAAGTACTGCAACAGTTTGTTCTTCTTCTGCTTTATCAAGGCCATATGCTAATGCTGCTGCTGTCGGTTCATTAATAATTCTCAATACTTCTAATCCTGCGATCCTTCCGGCATCTTTAGTTGCTTGTCTTTGAGCATCGTTAAAATATGCTGGAACAGTAATTACTGCTTTTTTAACTGGTTCGCCTAAGTATGCTTCTGCATCAGCTTTAAGTTTTTGCAAAATCATTGCTGAAATTTCTTGTGGAGTATATTCCTTACCATGGATTTTTACTTTGTAATTGGTACCCATTTTTCTTTTAATTTCAATTACTGTATTTTCTGCATTGGCAATGGCTTGGCGTTTAGCTAATTGCCCAACAACCCTTGTTCCATCAGGGTTAAAAGATACAACACTTGGGCAAAGTCTTCCACCTTCAGCAGTAGGGATAACTACTGGCTGACCATTTTCTACGATTGCTACTACACTATTCGTTGTTCCTAAGTCAATACCGATTACTTTTTCTTTTTTACTCATATTATTACTCCTCCTTTAACTAGTTTTTGAAGTAGATTACTTGGATGCTTTTTGTGAGTCTGATCTTTGCATGTCTTGTTTTTGTGATATTTGTTTGTAAACTGCAACTTTTGCAGGTTTGATAACAAAACCATTCCTAATGTATCCCCTAAAAACTACTTCCGCAATAGTATTTGTTGGATATTCTGTTGTTTCAATTGTGTATAATGCTTCATGATATACGGGATCGAAAACTGTTTTTCCCGGCTCAATCTTAATCTCTTCAACACCTTCTTTTTTTAATATTTTCAATATTTCTTCGTGAATGAGCCGAAAACCTTCATAATGTGCATCAGGAATTTCTCCTTTAGATTTTTCTAAAGCCCGAGCAAAATTGTCACTTACTTGTAATAATTGAATTAGAACTCTTGAGCCCTCCCTATTTAGTTGTTCTTTCATTCTTTTATCTACTTGATTTTTGTAGTTTACTTTTTCAGCTCTCTCTCTTTTCCAATTTTCTAAATATTCGTCTCTTTCTTTCTTTAATTTTTCATATTCTTCTTTAGAAATAGTAATAAATTCTGAATCTTTATTTTTTATATTATCATCAATGTGATTTTTGGAGGACTCTTTAAAATTATCTTTTTCTTTTGCTGATTCATTCATTCATATCACCGTAATCGTCAAAGTCCACACTTCGAATGCTGTGATTTACAAAGGTAATTAGACAGTATTTTACTCCCAGTATAATACTAAATGGTATCCTTTTAATGCTATACGATTATGACAAAGTCAGTTCTTCCCAAAAAAAGAAAAAAAAGAGATAAAAATTCTAAAAAAAGTTAAAGATCAGGATATAAATTAAAAATTGCTGGCGCAAAAGCAAGAACATAACGAGATAGTTCCATAGGTTTATCTATTAACACATGGTGAGAACTTTTTGTAAAATGTCTAAACACACCAAAAGGTAATGCTTGTGCTACGGTTCTTACTAATGAGGGCGGTGTTACTATATCCATTGTTCCTACTCCTACAATTGCGGGTCTTCTTATTTTTGGAGCAATATCAAAGCCATCCCATTTAAGAATGATTTCCTCATAAGTTGATTTAAGAACATAGGGGGGAGTTGCCATTGAAATTTCAACGATATAATCAAGCATCCATTGTTCTTCATTTTGTGTTCTCCATAGGTTATAAAAAAGCCGTAATAAACGCTCTTTTGACATTTGTAAAAAGTCGTTGGGAATAAGTCTTGATACAAAAACAGGAATTCTTTGCCAGAATTTCAATGCTGTACTGAACAATATTAGACCTGTTATTTTTTCTAATCTTTTATACACATAGTTCATAACTATTGCTCCCCCCATGCTATGCCCTGCAATAGCAACTTTATTTTCTCCAATTTCTTCATAAAGCAAATCTAAATAATGATTAAATAATGAAAAATCATAAATTACGTCTTCAGGAGCGTCGCTATTACCATGACCTGGGAGATCGATAGCATAGATCTCAAAACCATGCTTTTTGAGCTCACTTGCTAAGAAACCCCAGATCTGCGAAGCGCTAGAAAAACCATGAACCATTATTACGGGGGGATATTTTCTTTTCTCAGGCTTTAAAACACCAACTCTAGTTTTTCCAGCATAATCATTCAAAGTTATTACTTCATCCCACTGTACAAAACGATCGGGTAAAACAATTTTTTCTAATCGGTTTTCTTTCCTTTCGTTACTCACTAACAATAATCTTGATTTTAAAATAAAAGAAAGTTTTCATAAAAAAGATTTCAACTAAAAGAAAAATAATAAATACTGAAAACATAGCTCACTTGAATGGTTGTAAGAGAATAAAGGAGATAACTAATGCCAGAAGGTCCGGAAGTAGAAATAGTAAGAAGAGGACTAAAAAACCTTTATAGGCAAAAAATTATAGGAATATTTTTTTCTTCACATAAGAAATATTCTAGCCAAGGATTGAAAAGTTTCTCTAAATTATTAGGAACTCAAATAAAGGAAATTAAAAGAAAAGGAAAATGGCTAATTTTCGTCTTCGACAACGAAATAAAAGCAATTAATCATTTAGGAATGTCTGGAAAATGGTTATTATTTGAACATGAAAAAAACATTTCTATTAAAAAACAATATTTTTGTGAAGAATTAGATTTTAAGGAACAAGACATAGAAAAAAAACATAAAGAGATCTCATCTTATATTAGAGTAACTAGTCTTGAAACTACGAATAAAGAAGGAAGTAAAATTAATAGCTATTATTTAATTCCTAAAGAAGGACAAAAATTTATTGAGACTAAGAATAACCCCTTAAAAAAAAGTTTTGAGGAAGAAATATTATATGACAAACATATTAAATTAATAATTTTTTTAGAAAAATATGTAGCAATTTTTTCTGATCCCAGAATATTCGGTCAATTTAGAATTATTGATGATGAAGAAACAAAAAAACAATTAAAAAGAATTGAACATTTGGGGCCAGATATTTTAGAAAAACCGTTTGATATAGAAAGATTTATTGGGAATTTGAAGAGACACCCAAAAATAACTATTGCTTCAGCATTACTTCGTACGGACATAGTATTAGGTGTTGGAAACATTTACAGATCTGAAGCATTATTTAGAGCAAAAATATCACCTTTTAGAAGAATTAATCAAATTAAAAAAGAAGAATTAAGAGTGCTAGGAAAGAAAATCCATGAAGTGGGTATGGAAGCATTAAGATATGGTGGTTCTTCTATTCAATCTTATGTTAATACTGATGGAAGATCTGGTGGTATGCAAGAAAGATTTTTAGTATACGGAAAAAATAAACAGCCTTGTGTTGTATGTGGTAATGAGATTAAAAAAGATAAGATCGATGGAAGAAGTATTTATTGGTGTGAATATTGTCAAAAATAAAAAGGGAATATTTGACGAAGTTTTTTTTAAAAAAATCACTTTTTGAAATTTTATTACCCCTAAAATTATTTATAAAAAAGTAAGTTAAAAAACTTGGATGGAACAACAAGAAAACACACATTTTCTAAAGGCCAATCAAATTTTATCTTTGAAATGGGGACTATTAAATTTCGATGGAATCGAAACAGATTTGAGAATAACAAGTGATAATAAAGTTGTAATACACCATGATTATTATACATCTACTGGAGACATCATAGAAAAAACAGAAAGTAGCAAATTACTCAAACAAGGTGTACCATTACTCAAAGATTTTTTGGCTGATGATATTGTTATAAAATATTTAACAAGTTCTGATGATCGAAGATCATTTTGGTTAGAAATAAAAACACCATGTCCCAAAAAAGGTTATCCTATTGCCTCAGATGCTGAAAAATATGCTAATACGGTGTTAGAGCTTTTAGACAATGTGAAACCCGAAAAAAGCCGCGTTGGATTTATAAGTTTTAACTGGGATTACTTAAAAGCGTTTAATGAGCTCTCTGAATACAAAGTATATCCAATAATGCCGACAATAAATGAATGTACATCCCATAAAATAATGGTATTAAAAGCATTACCTGGATTTTTTGCCCATAGTCTTTCATATCATATTAACAAAGCAAAAAGCTTGAATTTTGGAGGTATATTTTTCAGTAAGCTATATGTAGAAGGTTTTTTGAGTTTTAGACATCCTTCTTACAAGAAACTCCTTTCTTTCCAAACTAAGGACTTTATATTAGGTATTGATGTTAATTCTGAGGAAGAAGAAAATAAATATCGTTTAATCCATAGATTTACAGACAGAGTAAGACCTTTTCCTCGGCATAAGAAAAATGGAGAGGGGGATATTATTGCCCATAGAGGTGTAGGAATCAAAGGAATTAGTCTTGATGAAAAAGAATGGAAAGAATTTATTGAAAGAGTAAAATAAAATAATTAAAAAAAAATATTTTTTTAGAAGAAAGAATTATCTTTTTGCTCGAGATTACTTCCGTTAATAGATGGAAAACCTTTAAGGGCGCGTTCCCAATCCACAATTTTCCAATAGTCCTCTAAGTCTATTTCCTTAATATCTTGTAGAAAATCAATCCATACAGTTTCTTGTTCCGTATTTAAATTTTGGATTCTTATAAACGCACGTACAGTTCTACCTTCTTCAATTAAAGATTCATTGACATCTCGGCCAATATTTCCACTAATTAGGCCGGTTCCATCGTCTATACTCATAGTTATCCCATCAATTTCAACGATATGCCCAGTTATTCTTACTTTTCCACTAAATCCATCAGGGATCTCTGAAATTCTTACATCGAGATATGAAAGAGGCTCTTTATACTCACCGCTAGAATTGTTATCATTATCATTAATGCTCATTTTTTACACCGGATCATATTTTTTGATTATATCTCTTTACCTATTTTTTAAGAGAAATTTTGGCATAAATTATATTTCGAGATATATTAGTAATTCTTATACTATACTCGCTTTTTAAGAGTAATAATTTTTCTGTAAAAACTAAATGTTTAATGCTAGCGATTAAAAGATTCACTAATAATAATCGCCCATGGTTTAGTATTAATATGTTAAGAAGTGGTCTTAAATCAACTTAATCTAATGGATTTATTTTTTGTAAAAACAATTAGATTAATCATATTCTCTCCAGGTATGTCCATTCTCACACTTAAAGAATCTAGTCGGAGATTCATCTGCAGAACGAGTCTGTAATTCCCAATATTCTACCATTACTTCTTTATTGCATTTTGGGCAAAACATCATTTTAGCAGGTCTAGTTCGGACGGCTTTTTCTTCGTCCAAAATAAGCATTTTTCCTTTTTCAGGGTCATTTCTTTTTATTTCGAAAGAAAGGCTTTCTTCAGCATTAGCTTCCACATCTTTAACTGCTCCACAAACGGGGCAAATCCATTTCTTTTTACCATCAATTTTTCGAGGTTGCATCATTGCCCCACAGGAATCACAAAATTCCATAAAACAATCACCAAATAAAATTTTTAGGAATGGTGGGCCGGGGCGGAATTGAACCACCGACCTCCGCGTGCCTTAGCCTTAAGAAAAGGCTTGTAAGCGCGGCGTCATAGCCACTAGACCACCGGCCCAGTTACATGTCATTAATTACTGATGCTTAATTTAGGTGTTTCGATACTGCACGGAACTATCGAAAAAAACATTCACAATAAGTGACTTTTTTTAGTGCAATTTATGAAAAATGACTGAAAACTTGAGAAAAGATAGTAAATTCAGTAACAAAAGAAAAGAATCAAAAAGGATCTAATTGGTCAGTATTTTACTACTCTTTTTTATTTGTAGCAAGAGTATTATTACTATTCTCGTCTGTTTTTATGTGAAATTTTCTTCTTAATGCTTCTTTATAGTAATATCCACTTTTTCTTAAAGGACCAAAACTACGGATACCTTTTTCCTTTAACTGTTGTATCAGTTTTTGTCCTTCTTCTTCGGGTAATTCACCTCTTTTCACTAAGAAAATAATTATTTCAATTCCTTCTTCTTCAGTCTTACATCTTTGGAGAAAATCAATTACTGATGGCTCATATCCCTTAAATGGATCAGGCTCTCTTGGACCTGCTTTAGGAAAGAAACTTTTGTTTTCAAGATCCTCTTCGAAAATAACGTTTTCTTCCTCTTCTTTATAATTTGGATGCTGTTGCCTAATTAATTCTTTGAGGGGAATTCCACCTTGTTTTAATTCTTTAGCTAAAGCAGTGAATATGTCTTCAATTTCATCAAGATCAAACATTTTGTATCTAATTATCTATCAACATCAATTATCTTAAAAGTGTTGAAAGTGAGAAAATTCTTATCAGAGGTTGATTCTAAAATGAAGATATTAATAACTGCATTCGAGCCTTTTGGAGGGCATGAAATTAATTCCTCTTTTGAAGTTATGAGTAAATATGCGGAAACCCAAATTAAATTTAACGCGTTATATACTGCAAAGATCAAGCTTGAATTTGAAACGATTAGGTTTCAAATAAGAGAGTTATTGGAACAAATTAAGCCCGATATTATATTGTTATTGGGACAAGCAATTCGTCCAGCAATTAGTATTGAGAAAGTTGCTATTAACTATGTTGATTCCCATGGTGTTTCTTACAATGACGGTAAAAAAGTATCCCCCCAAAAAATTATTGAAAATGGCCCAAATGCTTATTTTTCGACATTACCCATAAATAAGATAGTAACAGAGTTAAGAAACGCATCTATCCCTGCATATATTTCGCTTTCTGCAGGTTCTTATGGATGTAATCAGATATTTTACGAGACAATGTATTATTTAGACAGAAAGGAAAGATTAGATAAAACAATCGCAGGTTTTATACACATTCCATTACTACCAAAACAGGCATTAAAAGGTGATAAGCCCACGGTTGATCTTGAACTTTTAGTAAAAGGATTAAGCATTATTTTAGACACTTCCGTTGATTATTTTAACTCTATTTGAAACAATAAATTTTTTACCCATTTTTACTCAAAACCAATTAATGATTAAAAGGCCTTTACCTTTTGTTGACCCAGTAATTGATGATGCAGAATTAAACAAAGTTATTGATGTGATTAAATCTAAATGGTTAGTCGAAGGAAAAGTAGTCCATGAATTAGAAGACAAGTTCAAAGACTTTGTAGGAACAAAATATGCATTAGCAGTCACTAATGGTACAACTGCTTTGCATTTAGCAATGGAAGGCATAGGAATTAATCCTGGAGATGAAGTAATAACTACTCCATTCACTTTTATTGCTTCTGTAAATTCTATCTCATTTGTTGGTGGGATTCCTAAGTTTGTGGATATTGATCCAAAAACTTGGGAAATTGATCCCAAAGAAATTAAAAAAGCAATTACTCCAAAAACAAAAGCAATTTTACCAGTACACATTTTTGGTTTGCCTTCTAATATGCCTGAGATAATGGAGATTGCGGAAGAAAATGACTTATTAGTAATAGAAGATGCTGCACAAGCCCATGGAGCAAAAATCAATGGGAAACATGTTGGCGGGTTTGGTCATGTTGCAGCTTTTTCGTTTTATGCTACTAAAAACATGATCGCAGGAGAAGGAGGGATGGTTGTTACAAATGATGAAGAGTTACGAGACAAAATGGAAAGTATAAAAAATCATGGTCGCCCTAAAAAAGGAGGTTATTTACACCTTAGAATTGGATATAACTTCAGGATGACTGATTTATGTGCAGCAGTTGGTTTAGCTCAACTTGAAAAGTTACCAACTCTTTTAAATAAACGTGCCAAAAACGCGGAAAGGCTAAGAAAAATAATTGATCAAATAGAAGAAATAGAATACCAATTTGTTCCAAAAGGATATACCCATGCAAATTATGTATTTGCAATAAAACTTTCTTCAAGTGAAAAAGTTGATCAATTAATTACATATCTTAAAGATAACAATATTCGATCTAGGAGGATTTATTCTACTTTAGCTTATAAACAACCAGCCTATCAAAACATTAAGGAGTGGAGATGGGCTAAGGTCCTTGAATACCCAGATTATTCAAAAGTAAAAACTCCAATCGCAAAAGATATAGCAACTACCCACATGGAGATCCCAGTAGTACCAACATTAACCCAAGAAGAGTTAAAATACTTAGAAAAAGTACTTTTAAACTGGAATGGATAAAAAAAATTTTTATCTTTTTATGAATATGAAACTTATTTCTTTAGAAATTAAGCTTTTCTTTGTGCACCATATTTCTCAGGGTCATATAATGGAAATTTTTTGACTGTTGCTGGAACTACTTTTTTATGGATTTGAATATATATTTTCGAACCTTCTTCAGTGTATTCTAAAGGAACATAAGCCATGCCAATTCCAACTTTTAATAATGGCGATTGTGTACCACTACTAACATATCCAATTTTATTGCCATTTTCATCTAATACATCATAACCATGTCTAGGAATACCTTTCCCATCAAGAACAAAACCGATTCTTTTTCTTGTTAACTCCTGGTTTTCTACTTGTTCTTTCCCTATGAACCAATCTTTAGTGCTATCAGCAAAAGGCTTGAAGTATAAAGCGGCTTCTCGAGGAGTGATAGTCTCATCCATATCATTTCCATACAGGCAATAACCAGCCTCCATTCTTAAAGTATCTCTCGCCCCTAAGCCACAAGGTTTAACTCCAAGTGTTTCTCCTTGTTTAAGTAATTCTTCCCACATTTTAACGGATATACGCTCTAACTCATCTTTGTCATTTATTTCTAAGATTACTTCTCCACCAGCTTCACCGGTATATCCTGTACCAGTCAATAATACAGTGTATCCTTCGAATTCACCATATACTGCATGCCATTTTTTAGGTGATATACCAAAAACTTTTTCCATTAGCTTGTGCGATTTAGGACCTTGAATAGCAACCATTGCACTGTTAAATGTTACATCTTCCATTTTAACATCAAATTCTGGAAACAAGTGTTTTGCCATTTTCAAGTGTGTATTTAGCCAATTAATGATCTTTTCACGGTTAGAAGCATTACATACCAAGTAGATATGATCATCTTTTAGTAATGTAACAATAACGTCATCTTTGAATCCACCATTCTCATTAAGAATATAAGTATATCCCGCTTTCCCATTTTTCATTGCTTCAACATTACGAGGAACAATTAGATTCATGAATTCTTTCACTTTAGAGCCTCTTAAATGAATCCTGCCCATGTGACTCACGTCAAAAATACCCACGTTTTCACGGACTGCCATGTGTTCTTCTATAATATTAGTAAAACGCATGGGTAATTCCCATCCAGCGAAGTCCACAACATCAGTATGCTGAACATGCCAATTATAAAATGGAGTTTTGTAAGGCATCACTTTAAAATATTGAATGATAGTTTAAGAAATCTTTTGAGTTAGACAAATAAAAACGAGCTTTTTGTTTAAAAGTAGATGACAAAATACATCAATTTCTTATGATTGACATTCTCCTGTACTAAAGTGCGAGTAGTTCTGAGAAATTACGAGTTTAAAAAGATAAGATTTTAAACATTATTTTTCTGTTAATAGTGGAGTGGAGATATTACTTTTATTTCCTTGATCTTTTTCTTTACTGTTTAATATCTCAATTAACAGAAAGCTGATACTTCCAGTGATAGCAAGATATGCAACAACAAGAAGATGAGTTAAGAAAGGCACTTGAAAACCTTTTTCATATGGAACACCGAAACCTTGTAGTACAACAGCGATTACTCCTTCAAATGACCCCACATTACCTGGTAATAACGGAAGTATGAAAGTAGCATATCCAAACAGTGAAGCTAACATTACAGCCAACCAAGGAGTTCTTAAACCAAGCCTTAAGCTCACAAGGTAAATAGTACTTGCCTCAGTAAACCACTGTAAAACTGTTAAAATAAAAGTAATCAAAATAATTTTCCAATCAATAACCCCTTGAGTTACTGCTTCTTTGAAAGGAGTATGAAACTTTTCATGTAGATTTTCTGCTTTGGGCCATTTTTTTAATGCTTCTGTGAGTTTTTCCCCATAAATAAGGTACAATGCTAGTAAAATAATCCCAATGATACTAGCCGTACCTAAAAATAGCAAACCAATCTTAATCTCTTTTTGAACTGGCAAATGAATACTTACCATCCATGCCGTAATACCTAATAAAAAAGCTAACCCAATAGCATCAAACGCTTTTTCAAGAATAATTGTACCTGAGTTTTTACCTATTTTTACATCATGATCTCTTTTTAAATAATACAAGCGAGACAATTCTCCTAATCTTGCAGGGATAAAAGCATTTTGCGCCCAAGCAATATAAGCAACAAGTACTACTTTGTAAAATGGAATTTTTTCATTAGCTTGTTTAAGCAAAAGTTGCCACCGAATACTTCTAAAAAGCATTACTAATGTGTAAGCTGTAAAAACCCATAATACCCCTGTCCAACCAATTTTTTTAACAGTGTGTATCAGGTCATTAACGCTCCTGAAACCCGAAATATATGCTAATATAAACACCATTGCCATTGCCAAAGTCCATAAAATTGTGTTCTTCTTGGACTTGAAAGACTTTTTAGAACTTTTTTTTTCACTACTCATTATTTAACACCTTTTCAAGATTGGGGCAAAAAATAGTTAACACTAGTTGCGTGTCTTAATTGTAAAATTAAATAAATTGTTATACTTAAGTGTACTGCGTTCTGAAAGATTAATTCTAAATTGTTTTTTTAGCATGTTGTTTTTTGGGAACCAAATAAATATTGTTATGATTAATTGTTGTTAGAAATGAAAGATATCGTAAGAAAAGCTATAGGAACAGATTTAACTCCATTACAGGCCAAAGTATTCTTAATACTTTTGGATGATAAAGTAGTAAGTGTAAATGGTCTTCTTAAAAAAGGCTTCTCAGAGAAGACTATACGATATTTATTTAGAAAATGGAAATCATTAGATATAATTACTCCTATGCCTGCAGGGCTATATCGAATAAGCAACGATGTTTTAAAGCAAGTTACTCCAAGAATTAAAGAAGAAATTGAAAAGATAGCTGCGAACTATTCTCCATCGACAACTAAAAAAAGATTTTAAGTTTTTAAGCATGAAAATTAATTTTAGATGAGAGAAAAGTTTTTTCATTCTTCCTTCAAGAGTTGAAACGTGGACAAAAAAACAATCGGTTTTGTAGTAAACCCAATAGCTGGTGTTGGCGGTGCTCTTGGATGGAAAGGTACTGATGATTATCTAAAAGCGTGGAAAACCACTAATTTAGCTGGCTCAGAAAGAGCAATAACAAGGGCTCATAAGGCACTTCAGTCAATACCAGATGAAATAAAAGATAAAATAAAGTGGATTACGGCTTCTGGAATAATGGGTGGGCAAATATTCGAAAATATTGGATTAGAATTTTTAGAGATCTACTTCCCAGAAATACCTACTACTCCTGAAGATACACGAAAATTTATTAGAAAAGCAATTGAAAAAAAAGTGGACTTATTAGTTTTTGTTGGTGGAGATGGAACGGCGACTATCGTTGCACAAGAACTAAAAAACACAAATATTCCGGGAATAGGGGTTCCTGCAGGAGTCAAAATCACTAGCCCTTGTTTTATTAAAAGACCAGAACTTTTAGGTAGCGTATTAAAAGACTGGTTAGAAGGAAAACTTCTACAACAACATGTAGAAGTTATTGATTTACTCGAAAAAGATTATGTTAATGGACGTGTTAATCCAGTACTTACAGGAGAGATTCTAACGCTAATCTCACCATATTTACAAGGTGAAAAAACGATTTATCGTGGAACAGATCCAGAATTAATAGAATTATCATATGAAGGAATCGCTGAAACGTTAAAGGAGGACATTAAAGAAGGATATTGGATAATTGGACCCGGATCAACCACGTTTAGGGTAATGGAAAAGTTGGGATATAAAGATTTAACATTGTTAGGAGTTGATGTTTTATTTAATGGAGAAGTTATTGCTAAAGATGTAAATTGTGAACAATTGATAGATATACTCCAAGACGCTTCTAAAGGTGAAATATTTTTATTAATGACACCAATAGGTGGGCAGGGATTTGTTTTAGGACGAGGAAACCAACAAATTTGCTGTCCAGTACTAAAAAAAGTTCCTCTTGATCATTTAATTATTGTTTCCACACCAGAAAAAATCGCAGATCTGAAAGAATTATATATTGATGTAGATTGTGATTACCCCCCACATGGAACAAAGACATATGCTAAAGTCATTATTGGTAATTATCAAAAGAGAATGATAAAATTAAAAGTACTTTAGAAGAGAAGAAAACTCAATTAATAATGCGTTCTAATCTTCTAATATGCATTATAATAACCCACTAACACAAAAGCTAATCTCAAATGTTTTTAATACGTTACATGTATGTCCTCAATTGAAGAACTAGAGAAAAGAATTAAAAAATTAGAAGAAGAAATAAAAGAATTACGCAGGATATTGTTTGAACATATAAAGCGGCATGAAGGAATTCCTCCATATGGTCCTGGGCCTACGGGGCCACCGGATGTACCAGGACCAATGAATCGTCATGATAAAGATGTTGGAGAAACTTGGAGAGTGTAGAAACTTGCCAAAAGCAAAAAAAAATCCATGGAAAATTGTATGGGATGTTATTGGTAAAAGCGACGTAATTTTAGAGGTAGTAGACGCTAGATTTCCGTCTAAATGTAGAAGTTTTAGTATTGAGAAAAAGATACTAACCGATCCAAAAAAGTCATTGATAATTGTCCTAAATAAAAGTGATTTAATTCCAAGAGAAATAGGTGAGAAATGGGTTAAATACTTTTTAAAACAAGGAATACCCGCAGCACTAGTTTCTGCTCAAGATAGATTAGGAACTAGTAAATTAAGGAAATTAATTATGAGATATGCACCTAAAAAAGAAGCTGGAAATGACATTATTGTTGGTGTAGTGGGGTTGCCCAATACAGGAAAATCATCTTTGATTAATATTTTTAAGGGGCGATCTTCAGCACCTACAGCCCCAGTTCCGGGTTTTACAAAAGCTATGCAATTACTTCGGATTGGAGCTAGATTATTAATATATGATACCCCTGGAGTCATACCTTCCGCAATACCTTTTATCGATCAATTACAGCTAGGTATTATCCGCCCAGAGCGGCTAGATGATCCTGTCAAAGCTGCATTGATATTAGCAAATATTTTAGAAAAAATTCGACCGGGATGCATAGAAGAATATTGCGGCCTACCTTTTGAGGGAAACGAAGAATTCTTTGAGAAACTTGCTTTGAAAAGACATAGATTAAGAAAAGGCGGTGAACCCGACATAGATACAATCTCAAGACAATTTATAATGGATCATATTAAAGGACGAATTAAAGTATACGAAGAACCTCCACAATTAGAGAATAAAAAGGGAGTTAATAATAACTAGAAAACGAATTAATAAGATATAACTTTCTTATAGATTGCTTTTTTCCTCATAAACTAATTTAACAATTTTTTTCAAGTCATCTTCTAATGCTTTTTTAACTTTTTTTAAAGGCATTTGAAAGAACAGAACTCTTTGTTCTCCACAACTTAAACAATTTAAAACGTAAGTATCTAGCACTTGTTTTTCTCTTGAAATATTGTAGCGATGTCTAATTATTTTCATTTTTTGGCCACATTCACAGGAATAATGAGTAGCTATTAATTCATTATCGTACGGTGTTTCTTTTCCTCCCATTACTTTTATCGTATCTATAATCCCTGCCAGATTTATGAAAAAAGGAACCCCCATATGCTAGTGTTCACGTAAAAATTATTAATAATAGGGAATATGCAGAAAACATACTTAGAAAAAAAATCTAAATAATTTCTTGGAGAATACACATGATTTATTTATAAAAAACCTATCAAACATAAGTTAGTTAATTGCGTTAGATAATTCTTCTTTAAGAATAGAACTAACTTTTCTTCCGTCAGCCTTACCTTGAACTTTGGACATTATTTTCCCCATTAATGCACCCATAGAACGCATTCCTTTTTCTTTAATCATTTGTTCATTTTCTTTAACGATTTCCCTAATTATTTGTTTTAGTTCTTCATCACTCATCTGAGATGCTTTTAGTTCTTCGATAATTTTTTCTAAAGTACGTTTTCCTTTCTGCTTAGAGTAAGTTATTATGACATCAGAAATTGCATCTCGAGGTATTTCACCCTTACTAACAGATTGTAACAATGTTTTTAGTATATTTTCATTAATAAGGTCGACATCTACGCCTTCTCTTCTTAAAGAAACTAGTGTTTCAACAATAGTAGTTGCAGCAAGTTTTGCGTCAACATTATATTCCTCAACTAATTCTTCAAAGAAAGATGCTTGTGGGTGTTTTAACATCTGATTAGCTAATTTATTAGACAGCTTGTACTTAGTCATATATCTTTGAAGCCGTTCCTCAGGCGTATCAAATTTCACTTTATTGATTTTTTCGAGCAACTCTTGATCAAGTAATATTGGCGGAGAATCTGTTTCAGGATACATTCTTGAACCACCAGGTAATGGGCGTAGATACCCCGTAGTCCCATCTGGTCGAGGAGCTCTCACTTCTCTAGGGAGTCCTTGTAACCATAATTTTAGCATCTCCTTAATTCCATTTACTGCAATAGTCCCTTGTTTTTTGTCTCCTACTAATAAGATGAAACCATCATTTTTAGAAATGCCTAGTTTTTCACGAACTTTAGAAACTTCTTCTTCAGTAATCCCATACTTGGGAAGTTCATCACTATGTAGGATTCCTCCAGCGCCTGCTACTACTTTAGCGATCTCACTAAATTCTGTTCCTACTCTATAATTTGGTTGTAACTCATATTTTAATAATCCATTGAATTTAGGTATCAATGCGCCAGTGACTGTTCCTTTTGCTTTCAATGTTTTTTGTATAAGTTTTGCATTAGTTTTCTTAAATACTTGTTTTAGGTCAATAGGAACAATTTTTTCAATATCGTTTTCGTTAAATTTAAGCTCGTTTTTAACATATTCCAGAAGTTCTAACATTCTTTGCTGCCTTATCGCCTCGTTTTTAACATATTTTTCAATGAGATCAAGTTGCTGAACACCTTTTATTTCAATTCTTGTTCCCTTGGCAATAGAAACGTTTAAGTCTTGGCGAATAGTTCCTAAGCCTCTTTTAACGTATCCCGTTAATCTTAGCAACAAACCGATTCTTTCCGCGACTTTTCTTGCCATTTCTGGTGTATGCATATCAGGAGCAGTAGCAATTTCAATTAGAGGAATTCCTAAACGGTCAAGACGAAAAACTCTTTTTCCGCCTTCTCTTCCCATATTTTTAGCTGAATCTTCTTCTAATGATGTTTGTAAAATTCCTATTTTCTTGCCATCTACGATTATATAAGAGTCATTATTACGGTAAGCGATTTCTGCAGTTCTTTGAAAACCACTAGTATTGCTTCCATCGACTATTGTTTTTCTTAAAACTTGTATTTCTTTAACAAGAGTAAGATTAAATACATGCTTGCTTATTGCAAGTGCTTTAAATAAAGCATCTTTATTAATAGGAAAAATGGGCTCTTCGTCTAGTTCCACAAGACAAGTAGTATCAGAATAGGCTTCGTATTTAATCATAGATCTTTTCATTTGCTCGAACTTAGCCGCAATGTCCACTTCTCCAGTTTCTCCAGAAACAGCACGTAATTGACGGTAAACAATAATATCAGCGTCGTCTTCTCTGATAAAAGAAGGACATGGACAAAATAATTTGCTACCATGTTTTTGAGCTAAGGGATCTTTAGTCCCGGGGTAAGGAGCATGAATTTGCTGGTGGAACTCTAAACCAACTTTTAATCCTATTTTTTCGGTATCTAATTCTGTAGGTGCTTTTATCTTTATCATTTTAATCCCTCTTTAAATAAAACTGTCAAATCTTGATTTTTCGGTGATTTCTCCGGCTAAGTTCGTAAGCATTATTTTTTTGACCTCTTTTTCATTGTCATAATTTCCTAATACCCAACCAAGCTTGACGTAAGCAGTCTCGGGTAGCATGTCTTCTAAATGTACTGCACCAGAAAGTCTAGCGAATCTTAATGCTCTGTATACGTAAGGATGTGTTCTTCCGTATAACGTTTGACTTGTTAACCCTATAAAGAGGCCTTCTTCTGTGGCTCTCTTTATGACTGGCAACCAACTTCTTTCTTTTTCATCCTCTGGTGGGAAACTAGGAACATGCCCTAAACCAGTACCCTCAATAATAACGCCTTTTTTACCCCGATCTATAAACCAATCAAGGATTTCAGGATCACTTCCTGGGTACGCTTTAACCAAAGCGATTTTTGGTTCAAAATCCGTTTTCGGATCAACAGAAACGCTTTTTTTACGATGCCTTCTTTCTATCCGGTTCCATTTAATATTTCCCTCATAGTCAATTTCCCCTAAAGGAGGAATATCTATCGATTTAAAAGCGTCTCTTCTGGAAGTATGCATCTTTCTTACTTTAGTTCCTCTGTGAATATAGCAAGATTGGTCATCAGGAGTTGCATGCATTACGACAACAACTTCAGCTAAGTCAGCCTTTGCAGCAACTCTACTTGCACTTATAAGATTCAAGGCTCCATCAAAAGATCCACGATCACTGGATCTTTGGCCTCCAGCCATTGCAACTGGACCAGGAATATCTCCAAGCATAAAACTTAATGCAGAACTAGAGTAATGCATAGCATCGGTTCCATGCATTACAACGACTCCATTAACTCCAGAATTCAGTTCTTCAGTGACATGCTTAGCAATTAGTTGCCATTGTTTGTACCAGATATCTTCTGAACCAAGTTTAAACAAGCTTTTAACGTTACGAAAAGAGATTTCAGAGAACAATTCAGGTAATGCAAAAAAAATCTCTTCAGGATCTAAAGCCATTACTACTCCGCCAGTAACATAATCGATTCTTGAGGCAATGGTCCCACCAGTTCCCAATAATGATATTTCAGGCAATCCCTTTTTTTGTGATGGTAATCGTCTAGGAAATCTTTCCAAAGTAATTTGTCCTTCAATCTTTTCAAGTTCTAAGTCTGATGTTACTTCGATACCTATATTATATCCATTATCTAGTTTGACAAGAAGAATATTATCACTTGTAAATTCGTTTTTCGGTAGAAGATATCCTTCAAGTTCCCATTTTTCTTTTTTGTTTATAATTTTTAATCTCTGCCCAGGCTCTGCTTGAACGCTTCTAATTAATTCTTGGGCTTTACCGGTATAAGATATATTTACCGTTTTTTTACTAGTCATAGCTACCTTGATTTATGAAAAAATAAAAAAGCACAAAAAAATTCCGAAAGTAAAAAAGATGGTTTTTAATGGTTTTAATGTTGTTCATGCAGGAGATTTGACTTTTCTAAGAATTCTTTTCCCTAAGACTTCCCAATATTCCACTTCTGCGTTAGGTTCAATTTTACTCCGAAGTTCTTCTTCTTTAGGTAATAGTAATTCAATTGTTTCATAAGACTCAAGATCCATGATTTGGATTGAATCACCGGTTACAGATAAGACTTGACCGGTCTTTTTAAGAATAATTGGCGAATCTAAACGGTCATCAGCTGGTTTGACTATTTGTTTTTTAGAACCAGTGAACACATTTTCAAGTGTAATTCTACATTTTGCATGTCCATGCTTACCTGCTTTGCTGTGTTCATTATCTTTTACTACATATACATCTCCATCAATAGCAATATATGTTCCGGGTTTTGCTTGCCCTACTTTTATGGGTTTGACATCTAACTCACTCATATTAATAACCAAGCCCTAATAGTACAAAAAACATTTATGCTTATCGGAACTATTCTAAGTATACTGCGTATAAATTAAATAATAATGAAAAGTGTTGTGAACTACATCTTTATTTACGAGAGGGCTTCTAAGACCGTGCTTTCACGGTGATGGAGGACTCGAATACGGAACTTTTTCATAAAGCTCCCTTTTTAATAAGGACTTCCTCAACAAAAATAAGATAATAATATCCACACGCATATATATCTCAGTTTTCATTCATTGTCCTACATTTCCTGAGAGAAGGAACTTCTTGCCAATAATAAAGTTAAAATTTATGAGAGAGATAGGATATAAATAAAACATAAAGAAAAAATAACGTGCTTACAAATAACATTGCTATATAGTGTGTATCTTTTTGTCTAAATTTTGTGTTTAGCTCTAAGTACAACCGCTTAAAAACAAAAACACGTGTCCTTACAAAAACACTCATAAATGGTTCGCGATAGAATTGATGTTGGAGACCTCTTGTTAAAGTGCGGGGGTTGCCAAGCCAGGTCAACGGCGCTGGAATGAGGTTCCAGTCCCATAGGGGTTCGCGAGTTCGAATCTCGCCCCCCGCACCAATAATTTGATCACAAAAATACTTGTTTTTTTAAGAAAAACATTTTAAATATTAAGAAATTTAGTTAATTGCTAAACTACTACGAGACCATAATCCTTAAGAAATTCGGTTATGCTTTCTCAATCGCTAGTTCAAGGAGTGACCACCTATGAGCAAGAAAGACAAACCCCATCTTAACTTAGTAATCATTGGGCACGTCGATCATGGTAAATCCACCATGACTGGTCACTTGCTATATTTAGCAGGTGCAATCGACCCCAGAACATTAGAGAAGTATGAAAAAGAGGCCGAAAAAATCGGTCGTGGAACCTTTAAATTCGCTTGGGTTTTAGACAAACTCAAGGAAGAACGTGAACGTGGTGTTACTATCGATATTGCTTTCTACAAATTCGAGACACCAAAGTATTACTTCACAATTATCGATGCTCCTGGCCACAGAGACTTCGTTAAAAATATGATCACTGGTACAAGCCAAGCAGATGCTGCAATCTTAGTAGTTTCTGCTCAAAAAGGAGACTTTGAAGCAGGTATCAGTGACATGGGTCAGACTCGTGAGCACGCACTATTGGCTTACACACTAGGAGTAAGTCAAATGGTCGTTGCCATCAACAAGATGGACACTGTAGATTATTCAAAAGAACGTTACGAAGAAATCCGTGACGAGCTAAAGAGATACTTAAAAGGTATTGGCTACAATGTAGACAAAATTCACTTTGTACCAGTAAGTGGTTGGTATGGTGACAACTTATTAAAGAGAAGCGACAAAATGCCTTGGTATGACGGCCCCACATTATTTGAAGCTTTAGACATGTTTGAAGTTCCACCTAAACCTGTAGATAAACCATTACGCATCCCAATCCAAGATGTATACACTATTACTGGTATTGGTACAGTTCCCAGTGGCCGTGTAGAGACTGGTATCCTAAAGACTGGTGACAAAGTTATCTTCAACCCACCCAAGAAAGAAGGTGTTGTTAACAGCATCGAAATGCACCATGAACGCATAGAACAAGCTGAACCTGGAGACAACATTGGTTTCAACGTAAAAGGTATTTCTAAGAAAGACGTCCGCAAAGGAGACGTTTGTGGACACACAACCAACCCACCAACTATTGCGGAAGAATTCAAAGCACAAGTCATAGTTTTACGCCACCCCACTGCAATTGCTAAGGGTTACACACCAGTTCTCCATGTTGGTACTGCTCAAGTAGCATGCACTTTCATGGAAATCCATGAAAAGACCAGCCCCAAGACAGGTCGCCAAGAGAATCCCGATTTCATTAAGAATGGTGACCGTGCAATTGTAACGATGGTTCCTGTCAAACCTATGGTTATTGAACCCTTCAAAGAAATCCCACACTTAGGACGCTTTGCCGTCCGTGATATGGGTCAGACCGTTGCAGTAGGTGTCTGTCTCGAAGTTACAAAGAAGAAATAAGGAATAATATAAATCAAAAAAATCCTTTTCTTTTTTACTACTTTTTTTAATAAAATTGTTTTCTTAATCATTTTCCAACAATAAATGTCTTTTTTTAAGAAATAAGGAAAATTTGCAAGATCTATAAAACACAAAAAATTAGTCAATTAAGATTTTTAGGCGGGGATTAATTCCAATATTGAAATTGTCATAATAGTGTATTTTTTTTAGGTATGTTTTCCACTTTACCCTTGTACAAATAGATAATTATTTTGTTGACAAAAAAGTGAGTCAGGATTATTATGAAGGAAAAAGAATATCCCCCTGTTGAAGTAATTATTAAAGAGATTCAGGAAAAGTACAACATAGTAGGGAGAGAAAAAGAACTCAAAAAATGTATTGCTGCTAAATTGGCAGGTAGACATATCCTTTTAGAAGGAGATGTCGGTGTTGGCAAAACAACATTGGCTCATGCTATTGCCCAATACTTTAGCCAAAACTTAGAAAGAGTAGATGGTGATGAGAGATACTCAAGCTCTAGGCTAGTAGGACACTTTGATCCTCCAATGGTCATTGAAAAAGGTTATACTTGGGAATCTTTTGTACCAGGACCGCTAACAACCGCAATGATGAACGGCTCAATACTTTTTCTAAATGAGATTAACAGAATGCCAGAAGGAACACAAAACGTCCTATTAGTAGCAATGGACGAAGGCGTTGTCTCAATTCCTAAATTAGGCACTGTTAAGGCAAAAGAAGGATTCTTCATCATTGCAGCAATGAATCCTCAAGAATTTGTTGCTACTACGCCCCTTAGCGAAGCTCTAAGAGATCGATTTGCTTGGATTAGGCTAGAATATCAAAGTGAAGAAGAAGAACAAAGAATAGTCAAAGTAAAAACAGGATTAGACGACGATGAAATGATACGACTGATAGTAAAGATCACTAGAATGACTCGTGATTGGCCTGAGCTTCGTAGAGGGTCATCAATTAGAGGAGCAATTGATTACGCTGCGATCATGCAATATATGGATAAAAATGATGCCGAATCATGGATTTCTGCAGGAGTTATGGCGTTGGCCACAAAAGTGGAATTAGAAGATGGTGTAGAAAAGAAAGTCGAAGATGTTGTTAAAGAAATCATAATTAGTGCTATGGAAAGTGAGGGTTTTCCTTAGGGGAGGGAGACCTCGGTCTACCCGATGAACCTAGGAGACTCCCAAGCTCCCGCGGGCGAATGGATAAAGAATCAAGACTAAAAGCAGAAATTATCAGAGGGAAAAGAAATGCTAAACTCTATGCAGATTTATCTCGAGGTATGAGCTTTCATCAGATAAAAAGGATGACGGAATTGGCAATTGAGATGGATAACATGCCTGCAATTAAGGGCTTGGCAATCTCCAACCAATTTGCGGTAGCCGAGGCTCTTTCTAGTAGGGAAGGCATCCGGATGTTAGGAAGAAAAGCTAGTATGGGCGATGGCTCGGCGCCAGAACTATTCTTCATGTTAAGAAGCAATTTAAGTGAACAAACAAAGCCAATCTTCAAAAGACTAACAAGACAAACGATACTTAAAATCTCAAGAGGAATTGTCGGTAAAGGAATCCGCGGATCAACATACGTACAAGTTGAAGCTACACCAGATAGCGAAGAATTCGATGTCGAAGCTACTATTGAGAATTACATTGAAAAAGGATACTTAACTTATGAAGATATTATTGCCATTGAAAGACGAGAAAAGTCAAAGAATGGTGTTTTAATTTTTGATACATCTGGATCGTTATATGGAGAAAGATTCGTAACTGCCGCATTAGCAGTCGCAGTACTAGCATATCAACTCGCCCATGACGACTATGCAGTTGTTCTTTTCAATACAAAAGCTTACGTAATAAAACATGTAGAAGAAAAAGTAACTGCTGAAGAAGTTATTGACCGGATATTAGATAGTGATTCTGCGGGATACACGAATATTTCTGAAGCCCTTAAAGTCGCAGGGTTAGAACTCCAAAAAATGAAAACAAAACAAAAATTTGGAATACTAGTAACTGATGGTGTATTTAATAGGGGGGGAGATCCAAGAAAATACGTAAACATGTTCCCGACATTACACGTTTTGGGATTGCCATCAAAACATGAATGGGGAGAAAGAGTATGTAAGGATCTGGCTAGAAAAGGTAGAGGAAGATATATACAAGTACATAGTTATAAAACGATTCCCCAAGCAATAGTAAAACTATTGAGAGATACCTGAAGTTAAATCTTCAAATTAATCAATGTTATTTCCTAAAAGTTTTATTTATTACCTTAGTATTACAATTATTTTTAATTTAGATATAACGTTCTGGTCTATTGAAAAATAAAAAACCCATTTTCATGAAAGTTGTTAACGTTAGTTTTTGGTACAGATCAAAACCAGTATCA
>JAMOVR010000322.1 GCA_027061945.1 Candidatus Heimdallarchaeota archaeon | reverse complement strand
CCTCCGCCCCAGTCTGTGGTTCCACCAAAGAGTGTATTGTTTGTGAATATAATCTCGGCTGTGTTGGAAATCTCCAAATCAACATTACCTCCATAACCGCTCCTGCTGCTGGCAGAGGCTTCGTTGTTGGAAAAGACGTTGTTGAATATCCTTACAGTTTCACTGCCATTATTCACATGCAGTGCGCCTCCATACGCCTTGCCGTTTGCAATATTTTTGTTGTCGAAAAAGATGTTGTTGTAAATGGATATGTTCAGTGTTCCCGGGTTGAAGACTGCAAGGGCTCCACCTGATGCATCGCCAGTGGAACTTATGCGGTTATTTTTGAAAAGATTGTCATGGATTTTGCCAGTAAGTTTCCAACAGCAATCACTCACAACCATTGCGCCGCCATGTGATCCAGAAAAGTTGTCAATAAAGGAATTGTCATGGATGTCCACCTGGTCACCGTGCACCCTTAATGCTCCAGTTTCTCCACCGGCACTGTTTCCTCGAAAGATATTGTCATAAATGTATATTTCACTGCCTTTGATATAGGCTGCTCCATAGTGACCCTTTGCAGTATTTCCAAGAAAACTGTTTCCAAATATTTCAAGTTCAGATCCTATAATCCATAAAGCTCCTGCACTATGACGACTTTTGTTATGATTAAAGGTGCAGTTTGTTACCCTAATGAATGCGCCATCACCAGTTAGATGGGCACCAGCTCCAGATTTATCCCAAGTTCCTTTGAAAGTATTCCTTATAAAGTGGCTGTTTAACAGCCTGATATCAGAGCCAATGGCCCTTAATCCACCGCCCTTATTGTCAAACGCACCGCCAATTGCGGTATTGTTTTCAAAGTTACACTGATCTACCAGCACCTTTTTTCCCTGTAAGAACAGCCCGCCTCCATTAACGTCACCGCCTGCCCCTTCATTCTCTTTAATTTCGCACCTTTTAACTGTGACATAACCTGAACGCTCCGATTTCAAAAAGGCCCCTCCACCACTATGACCCTTGTTGTACTTAATCTTACAGTCTTCCATTAGGATGTCGCCTTCATGGGTATAAACGAATAGTCCACCACCTGGCTGGCCATTGCTGTTGCCGTGAAGCACAGAGATTTTTTGGATTGTTACCCTGGCGCTTGGCATCCATTCGCTGTCATTTCCTGTCTCTATGTGCAGGACTTGAGTATCATTTGCACTGTTTACAAGCAGGGTGTTGTCAGCACCGGAACCGATAATGGAGATTGAGAAGTTTTCACCTGACTGGGCCACATACTTGAGGGCATCAGAAAGTGCGTGAACGTCATATGTGCCGCTGGCAAGATAAATGGTATCATCCTCCGTATTTGATTGTGCAGTTGTCAGGGCATTTTGTAATTCTTGCACCGTGGCAACGTGAAAATCATGCGCCCATGTGTGGGCAATATGATGAAAAAACACAAAAAACATAATGAGTAAAAATACAAGTTGTTTCTCTTTCATGATTCTCCTCCTCGCTTTATAGGCTTTTTGAAGGCCTTGAATTATTACTGTGCGGCACAAAAAGGTTACAAATCTGTTGTTGTGCCATATTCTGTTTTTTTTGCGTGCTTGTTTGTTACCAGGGAACTCAAAAGGGATGGCAGGTTTATTGCCGTCATTGCGAGCAAAGCCAAGCAATCTCCATGGAAAAAACAGACAAGCAAGAGATTGCCATGACCGCTGTACCTTCTGACAACGATGAGTTATGTCACCTGAAAATTGCTTCCAGCAATAGCAATGGCCCATATTATTGGATAAGACCTCTGAATTATTGAGCTTAGCAGAATCGATTATTGCTTTCTGGGTTAAGATTCTAGATTTAGAGGTAATTCTTTGCCAAATAGCACTCTTTTTTATCGTTTTTATCATGTTTTTCCAAAATTCGGACGTACTACTACTCCTACTAACTCTTTATCCGAGAAGAGCGTAAGCTCTTCTCATATTGTAAGCAATGCAGAGAAGATAGAGATGAATCTCATTTCGGAACTGATCGAAATAGCGAGCCCTAATGTGTCCCCACTTGGACTTGATTATGGCAAAGGGCCGTTCAACATTCGCTCTCATCTTGGCAATTACTTTGTTCCTTTCCTTGTCCTCCTTGAAAAGGGGATTTCCTCTTTGACCCCAAGTGGCATCCTGATCCTTAGATCCCCTCTTTTTGTTGCCTGGCCTGGCGGCAGCCTGTATGAAAGAGGCATCCATCATTGTACCAGTTCTGACAACTATGCCTTTTTCAAGGAATTGCCGCCGGTTTATCTCATCTAACAGTCTCTCTGCCTTATCTCCAATTTCCTTTCTGAATCTGCAGATAGTAGTTTCATCCGGTCCTGTATCGGTTATGTCCATACCAAGGAAAAGTTTGAAGGAGATGCGGTCATTGATTTGAGCCTCTGCCTGTGGATCAGACAGATTGAACCACTGCTGAAGAAGGAGTATCTTGAACATGAAGACCGGATCGAATGCAGGCCTTCCTTTTCTTGCAGGATGGATGTCAGCCAGGATGCGTTCGATAGGTTTCCAGTTGATGATCTTGTTGACTTGTTGCAGCCAGCTAGTCTTGGCAACGCAATTCTTGACTTGACGAGAAGCAAATGATGTTTGAGGATTGTTTTTCTTTATCATTATTTTCCCTATTTTCCCCTAATATAGAATAGGTTGCCTATCTTATAACAGATATTAGCAATTATTTTTTATATGCTTAATGAAAACAATTTAGTTTCTGATTCTTGAATAATTCTCATAATATGATTAAACAATTTTATTTTACAGCTTTCCATTTATTTTTAATGTATTTATAAACTTTATCGTCAACTGTAACCGTTGTTCCTTCTACGGTTTTAAAAGATTTCTTGTCAAAACATAATTTACCGTTTCTTAAGGAAAATCTTTGAAACTTTACTTCTTTACATATAATTTCAAATGGACTTGAAATATGTTCCACACAAAATGAATCATTATTTATGTTAATTACTTGCTCTACAATAGGATTGTAATGACATTCATGATATTTAGATAGCATTTTTTGATTTACTAGGTTAGCAGCTTGTTGTGGAATTGCAAATCTATGCATAAGTATTGCTGCAGTTATAAATTCAATAAACTGTGATATAGGTGTGATTTTAACAACTTTGATATGTTCACTCTTTGTTTGCCGTGCTATAACTGTTCCTGAGTAAAGAAAGCATGTTATTAATATTGCTAAAGTTATATACTTTTTTGTCATGTTTAATCTCCTTTTTATTTTACCATTTTATTCCTAACACACCACTGAAAGTAAAACCTTCATAATCATAATTGTCTTCATTTTTGTTAAAATCATATTTTATTTCAGTTCCAAAGTAGATATGTTTATTGTATTGGATGTTGACTCCGCAGGTTATGAATGGGAAAAGTCCGTCTGCTTTAGTTTCATGGTCTTCTTCTATTTCATATAAATTATATATCGATCCACCTATAACGGTTGAGCCTGTTTTATCCCCTTTAGACCGTTCGGTTGTTCTACTCCAAAAATAGCCTCCGCCTCCCCCTATGTATGGAACTATACGCCACTTGTCATTGCTAAAGGAGAAATCGTGCGGATAAATGCGAAGTCCCAAACGAATTTCATAAAGATCCAGTTCATATTTGGTTTCAGTATCTGGGATATAAGTGCCTGTTAGATCATATTGATAAGCTACATCCATTTCACCTTCGGACTCAAGGTGTGCCCATCCAAACTCAGCGAAGCAATCCACATATTTGTTGAAAAATCGGGGTGATGCTCCTTCAATGTCAAATTTAAATCGAGTTTTTGAATCATCTCCTGTAGGGGCATCCATATTGGCAGCACCAAGCTTTATGGCCAAGCCCCATCTGTAACCTTCCTCTGCATTAACATTGTGGTTAAGCCAAAGACTTAGAAACAAGGCACACATTACCAACAAGATTAATTTTTTGTGTTTCATTGCTAAACTCCTCCTCTTTTATTTGTTTTAATCTCTTTCTTTGATGGGAATCCCGCTCATCAGTAAAGAGATGCTGCTGCGTATGGCAGTGTCCGTAACGAGGGGTTTCAAGAGCATACCGGCGATTCCGGCCTGACCATCTCTTCCAACACCTTTGTTGTGCCAAATCATGAGTTCTTTATTTAAGTCGTAGAGATAGCCTGTAAGTTCTGCTGTAGCCAAACTTCCGAAGGTAAATCTGCTTTCAAAATCCACAAGGCCAATTATCAATAGATAACGGCCACTTGGAATTTTTACCTCCTTGAGCCAAGGGGGATGAATCTGATTTAATTCTTCATCAACTGAGGGGATATTTTCTGGAATGGATGATAGTTTTATCACGTTATATCCCCTTTGTTTAAGCTCATTAATGGCCCCTTTTTGGATCTTTTCCCAATAACCAAATTCCTCATTTGTATTTATTCTCAGATCCAGCGGAAGCGGCACCACTATGCTATCGATTTGCATAGGCTCAAAATCACTTGACAGATAGACGCTTTTGGTGACTGTAGGCCCACAGCCTGACAACAGAAAAATGGAAATAACGATAAATAGCGCAAAATTCCTGTTCATAATATTTCTCATCCTTACCCTCCTAAAGTGGTGTTGGAAAATCTGCAAAAAGCCTGGTGACAGCCTTTATGAAGTCCTCATCGTCTTCATCATCAGGGATTTCCCTTAATATGATGGCATTTTTCCAAATGGTTTTATGGGAGCTGCAATCAATAAGTGCGGCGTAAATACAGCTTTTGTGGGTATTTGGCAGAATTGTACCGGTATTGGGAAACCAAGCTCCACTTTCGCCTTTATAAATTTTAATGGCAAGGGCTAAGAGCATTTTATTGGGGTTTTGACATTTTTGTTGAAGATAGGGTTTTGCCTTGCTTGATACATAGCCTTTGGAGAGTTCCAGTTTAAATAAGTCTTCCGATTCGGTTAAATCGCTTTTCTCTTCAGAATAGCTAATCTCCTGATCAACTACTTCCACACTAAACCCTTTTTGTGCTAGATTGGATTTTGTCAGCCTCAATAATCCCCTTTCCAGCCTGGAATAGTTGATCTCGTCGGAATAAGAACGTTTTTCTTTTTTTAAATCTTCAAAGCGCAGGACCGGCTTTAATATGTTGATGGAATTTTTTTCAATACGAACAATAGGCCTTAGTGGCTGAACAGTGGTCCTTGCACTACATCCAGCCAAAAAGATTATGAAAGAGGCCATTAAAAATCTTCCAAGGTTTTTCTTGAAATTTTGTGGTGGCGATGCATAAAAGCATATCATGTTTTTACCTCCTCCTCTCATGCTAAACCTCCTAATTATCTAAAAAATATGAATTTAAATTTTTAGTCCTATAAAAAGCATTAAGTGTCTTTAAGTTTTTTCTTATAACAAACAGTTTGTGGCCCTGTTTTAGGTATTACTATTGTTGTTCTGTTTGATTGTTATTTATTGGTTAATTATATTTAATGTGTTCCTGTTTTAATTTCTTTGTTTTTTTTGCCTATCTTTTAATGTTGAAAAAATACCGTATGATTTAGTCTTCTTTTAAAATGGTATTTGCAACTGCTTCA
>JAMOVR010000321.1 GCA_027061945.1 Candidatus Heimdallarchaeota archaeon | reverse complement strand
AAGTAACACTAAACGTTTTGAAAGAATACGTGGAGAGTCAAGGAAAGAAGAAAAATGATGAGAAGCTATAAGTTCAGACTATACCCCAACAAGTCCGTGGAAGAAAAACTGGAAGAAAGCTTGGAGTTAGCCCGATTGGCTATACAACCGATTGCTGGGGGAAATAAGCAAGGCGAGGAAAGAAGGAAGAAAAATAACCCAGAAGCACACACAACACAAGCACTAATAGTGAAGCTGAAAGAAGAAGAAAAACCAGAACTAAAAAAGGTCTACTCCAAAGCATTGCAAATGGTCAATTACCAGTTATGTTATGGAGCAATGTGAAAGCATTGTTGAGGCTGAAGAAGAACGGCAAGAAAATAGGCAAGCTAAGGTATAAGAAGAAGGGAAGATACAAGTCTTTGAATTTCAACCAAAGCGGTTTCTCAATAGACCCTAAGAACAACCGCATTTCTCTCTCCAAGATCGGTAGCGTCAAGGCAAAAATACACCTAGAAATAGAGGGAAAAGTGAAAGGGATATGGGTAAAGAAATACGCCAGCGGTAAGTGGTATGCGATATTACAAGTCCAAGCATAAAAAGAGGAAGAAAAGGACAGGGTTTCACCTACCAACAGAGCCATTGGTCTGGACATGGGCATAGAAAAGTTCGTAGTAGACAGTAACAGGATTGTGATGGAAAACCTTAGCATAAACAAGACACTTGAAAGAATAAAGCTATTACAAAGAAAACAAAACTGTCAAGGAAGAATAAAGGCTCTAACAACTACGATAAATTCCGTAGAAAACTGGCTAATAAATACGAGAAACTAAACAACCAGCGCAACGCAAAGACTTCCTACACAAACTGTCAAAATACTACGTAAACAACTACAACACCATCTACGTTACGTGGAAGGGCTGAACATCAAAAAACTGGTGAGGAAAGGGAAGGCAAAGACCCTGCATCGCCACATCTTAGAGGCTTCATGGGGAGAGTTCGTAAATATGTTGTCTTACAAGGCGGAAGGCACTGGGCTGGTAAGACAGTAGTGAAAGTCTTCCCCCACCACACATCGCAGACATGTGCCAGATGCGGTAGGAAAGCAAAAACAAAAATAAGTCTAAAAAACAGAGTATTTAGATGTGTGTTTTGTGGCTGGGAAGCGGACAGAGACTACAACTCTTCCCTAAACATCCTCAAAATCAAGACAGGGCTGGGACGGCCCGTAGCACCTGTGGAGAGAAGACCCCTACCCCGAACCATTTCTTACAAGGAAGTGGTGTTGGGGCAAGTCTTCTTGGTGAAGCAGGAAGCCCCTTGCCAAAGAAAGGGGTAGTTCACTAGCTGAAAATAACAATTAATGGGGCTAAAAATTGCAGTATCAAGGAATCAAAAGCGTCATTTTCGAAGCAAAGCGTTACTGGTATCTATTTCTTCTTGCATCAATATTCATGCTTTTTAGTGTAGGTGCAGAATTAATAATTCCGCTTCTTATTAAAGAGATCATTGATGCCGCGTTCATAAAACAAGATTACATGCATCTAAAATTACTGTTAGGGGAAATTTTTGTACTTGCTATTATTTCCGGTGGGATGAACTTTTTGTCAAGAATATCCTCTGAATTTGGGGCTCAAAAAACGGTTAAAAAATTAAGAAATGATGTGTTTGATTCTTTGATAAATAAAGACGTACAATATTTCATGACTCGTGAGACGGGACAATTACTAACTAGGACTACTGCAGATGTTGAAGCGATAAGGAGGCTTCTTTCGGTAGGAACAAGAATTTCCTTACAAGGCACAATGACGTATCTTGGGATAATTTTTCTTTTATGGAAAATTGATGTCTCATTAGTAATGATTGTAATCATAATGGGCGTCCCATTACTATTTTTAATGCTCATATTTGGAAAACGTGTTGGTCCATTATTTATGAAGCAGAGGATACAATTTGGGGATCTTTCTAACATCGTACAAGAAACGCTTGAAGGAATAAGTGTTGTTAAGTCATATAGAGGCGAACCCATCCAAAAATCTCTTTTTCATAATAGTAATAGAAAATATTTTGACTTACAAATGAAGACAGCTCTAGAAAGAGCAAGGTTTCTACCTGTTCTATACGCTGCACTTGGATTTATGACAGCGGGGGTCATCTTTTTTGGAGGAAATGCAGTGATCTCTGGAGTAATTACTGTTGGTAGTTTTGTAGCTTTTATTACTTATTTGACTATGTTAATTGTTCCTACTCGTTTTGTAGCGTGGTTCTTAGTAATGTGGGAACAAGCAAAAGCAGGAGCTAAAAGACTTCATGAAATATTTTCAGTTCCTGAAAAAGTCAAGAATAGCCCTAATGCAATAAAAATCAAAGGAAGATTAAATGGAGAAATTATCTTCGAGAATGTGTACTTTAGTTATGATGGGGTTACCCCCGTGCTAAATGGTTTGAATATGCACATAAATCCTGGTGAAAAAGTTGCTATTTTGGGAGCTATCGGTAGTGGAAAAACAAGTATTGTTAACCTTATTCCTAGGTTTTATGATCCTCAAAAAGGAGTCGTTAAAATAGATGGTATAAATATAAAAAAATATGATTTAAGAAGTTTAAGAAGGCAAATCTCTTTTGTCAGTCAAGATACTTTTCTTTTCAGCACAACTATAAAAGAAAACATTGCTTTTGGGAAACCTGACGCAACAATGGAAGAGATAATTGAAGCTGCAAAAATAGCTCAGTTACATGACTTCATAATGAAACTTCCTGATAAATATGATACCATCGTAGGTGAGAGAGGAATCAAAATAAGTGGGGGGCAAAGACAAAGAGTAGCAATTGCAAGAGCAGTACTTGTAAATTCTTCAATATTAATACTTGATGATACCACTTCTTCTATAGATTCAAAGACAGAACGAGAATTACAAAAGGCATTGTGGAAAGTAATGGAAGGAAAAACAGTGATCATTATTACTCAAAGAATAGGTAATTTGAGATTTGCAGATAAGATCTTTTTGGTAGATAATGGCAAAGTTGTAGAAAGCGGAACTCATGAAGAATTATTAAACAAAAAAGGACTATATTGGGAGATATATGTTTCAAGGACTCTCGATCCTAAAATAGCTGAAGCAATCATTAAAAAGCAATCAATAGGCGAGTGAAAAAAATGGGATTTGCGCAAAGATTGGCTGGATCAATAAAAAAAGAAGAACGCCAATATACAGATGTTGAATTACTAAAGTTCTTTTTTTCCTTCATTAAACCACATCGAAAAGCAGGGATTATTACTATAATTACCCTTATTATTACTTCTATTTTAGCAGTTTTTACCCCTTATGTATTAAAACTCGCTATTGATAATTACATAATCCCTATGAAATTTTCGGAGCTATGGAAAATCACGTCTATTTATGCAATATTAATATTAATCGGCTGGATTGTAGATATCGGTAGAATATATCTAATTAGTTATTTAGGCCAGGTAACCGTTCATGACATGAGAAATTATACTTTTGATCATTTAACGGATCTATCCATGGATTTTTTTGAAAATGAAGAAACGGGAAAACTAGTAAGTATTCTAACAAATGACATAGATACTGTTGCTGAATTTCTGCGTAATGGATTAACGGACATCGTTACAAACTTGCTAAGGTTGATAGGGATTATTATTATAATGTTTATCTTATCCCCTGGTCTTACATTAGTAACACTCCTGGTTACTCCATTTATTACTTTCATTTTTTATATTGTCCGAAAATATGCAAGAGAAGCATATCGTGAAATAAGAAAAAGTGTAGCAAAACTTACTGCAAAAATCGCCGAAACAATAAATGGAATCACTGTAATTAAAGTATATGCTCAAGAAGAACGAGTAAAAAAAGAATTTGGAGAAATAAATGAAGAAAACTATAGGGCAAATATTAAACAAAATATAATTGTCAATTCTGTCTTTCCACTAATAAGGTCTCTTTCATCAATAGCAATTTTATTATTAGTCGGGTATGCTGTATGGGTAAATCAAGGTTTGAAGCAACCAGCTATCTCTGTAGGAACAATTGTTGCATTTATCAGGTATGAAGGAATGCTTTTCGATCCAATTCTTTCATTAACTATGTTTTACTCTCTATTCCAAAGTGCAATGGCAGCTTTAGAGAGAGTAAAAAGAATTACTTCTCATGAAAGTAGCATTAAAGAAGATCCTAATCCTTTAATCCCAAAAGAAAAGAAAGGAAAATTAGTATTTGACAATGTATGGTTTTCTTATGATAAACAACGTTTTGTTCTTAAGGAAATTAATTTACAAATTGATCCAGGAGAATCCGTTGCATTAGTAGGGCATACTGGTGCAGGTAAATCTACTATAGGAAAACTCATACTTCGGTATTACGACCCAGATAATGGAAAAATTACGTTAGATGATGTTGATTTAAGAAAACTGCCATTATCTTTTCTATCAAAAAAAGTAGTTTTAGTTCCGCAAGAACCATTTTTGTTTAATAATACAATTATGTATAATCTAAAATATGGACATTTCGAAGTTACTGATGAGGAAGTATATCACGTATCAAAAGAAATTGGTTTAGATCGAGTAATAAATAAATTTCCACAAAAATATGATACTATTGTTGGACCTAGAGGGGTACAATTATCCCAAGGAGAAAAACAATTACTAAGTTTTGCACGTGCATTATTATCTAAACCCTTGGTTGTAGTGTTGGATGAAGCTACTGCGAGTGTTGATCCTTTTACTGAATATGAAATACAAAAAGCAACTGAAAAGATACTTGAAAATGCAACAACCATAATTATTGCGCATAGGTTATCTACACTAAAAAATGTTGATAGAATAATTGTTATGGAAGAAGGAGAAATTGTTGAACAAGGGAAATGGAATGAATTAATTAAAAAACAAGGATATTTTTATGATTATTACAAAGCACAAGTCCTTTCAGAGATGAGTGGCCTTCTCCAATTAGAAGAAAAAAATAACTAAAAACCAAAAATTATTTAATTTACCTCTATCGGCGATAAGTCTTCTTCTTTCTGGAAAGGCGAGACGGGAAACGAAAAACAACCCCAATACCAATCTTTTTTCATATTAGGAGGGGGATAATACTTAGATAGATATCAGAAAGTTAGAACAATCTCTATCTCCTGTGGAGAAAAAAATGCTATAAAATCTACTTCAAAATCAGATCATTTCCTTGCGAGGGAGTAGTGTTAGGATAAGCCTTTTCTAAGAAACATGAAACACATTGCATAAGCAAGGGTCATTTACTCTCTAAATTACAAACACTCTTAGCTTAACCGCTAAGTTTTATTCTTTCCTTTTTTTTATTTATTTAGGTGTCTTTGTAAGGTTATCATCGAACTTTATATTGAGTTGATTGTAAATGATCCCCAAAATTATCCGTAAAATGACTGCAACCGTATTTTCTTATGCAACAGAAGATGAAGAGGTTGTTGCTAATACTTTAGTGGCTTTATTTCCAGATGAGTTTACAGAAAATCCTCCTTTCGAGATTTATCAAGAAGAGTTAGTTGGACAATACGAAGAACCTCTGATAAAGTTTGAAATAGAGGTAAATAAGAAAACAATTCTAGCAAAAATCTTTGAATGGTGGGCAATACAACTTTCAGACACAGAAAAACGATTTTTATACCGGAATTTAGAGAAAATGACAGATATGAAAGCTAAGACATATCATTTAAGATTTGACAAATTTAAGGCTGCAGAAGGAGAATTAAAGCTAGGTGAAGGCAGTAACACAATCAAAGTAGTCCTTAAATTTGTACTATATACTAAAGATCTTAATCCTCTCAGGCAAGAGCTGTTAGACTTGGGAATTATCATGCCTTAAGAAATGACATATATACTTTTAAATTAAAATGCCTTTTAACTCTATTCAACGAGCAGTCTCCTTCTAAAAGGTGAGATAGTATCCGATAATATTGATATAAATGGCATAACCGCAATTAGACCATGTATGGCCATGAGATGAATTAGACAATCCCCTCATATCCCACCAGATGCTATGTTAACTATCTGTTACTTAATGAGTTTATCAAAGTCAGAAGAGAAGGAAAATGATGAGAAACTAAATTTCAGGTTACCTCTAAAATACTCAAAACGAACAGAGAATAAATTAGAAAAAAACTTGGAAATCGCAAGACTACCATACAACAAATTACTTGAAGAAACAAGCAACCAACATACAAATTTCCTAACTGAGCTATTAAAATACCATGTGAATAAAAATAAAAATGACAAGATAATAGTGGGCAACCTAAACATTAAAGGCTTAGTAGGAAAGAGAATACCAAGAATAATACTTTGCACTGCTACATTCTGTCTGGATACCTCTTGGGGAAAAGTTATACAAATGCTGTTCTACAAAGTAAAAGGCGTGTTGATAGGAGACTAATAAAAATGCCTCTTCAATACACCTCGCAAACGTGGGTTAATTGCTGGGAAGTGAACAAAGACTACAACGTTTACTTGAACATTTTGAAGACAGGGCTGGCAATTTATAGCGATTGTGGAGATAAAAACCAATAAAACTACTTAAGATCATGTTTTACATGGATGTGGTCTTGGAGCAAGTCTTCTTTAAGAAGTAGGAAACTACTTGCAAAAGCAAGGAATAGCTCACTTATAAATCAAGGAGGCTAACAATGCCGAAAACATATGTTGAGTTTAATCTTAATTTAGAAAGAGAAAATGAGTTAGATAAAGCAGTTTTTTTCGCTCAACACATGGACTATAAGGACATAGTAGTTAATAATGATAAGGAATTTCTGAAGTTCAAAGACTTTCCGGAACCACTTGAGATCCAAGGAATCAAGTTTTATAGGAAAGTAATTTTGACTGGTGTTATTAAGAATATGCAGAAGCAATTGTCTAAGGAACGCTTTAAAAATCATGTTGTGATGGTGAAACCGATTTCTGCGAAAGAAGCTACTTGGGCGGTTCTTCAGCCAATGATTGATGGACTTTTTTTGTCTGCAGATCTGTCTGGACGAGAGACATGGGACAATGTGGCCTCTTTGTTAAATAAGCATGGCAAAATAGTAGAGTTTGATATGTCTCCATTAGTATTTTGTAGTGAAAAAGAGCTTTCTAGGATTCTTAGGACTTATATCCGCTTGCTTCAACCATTAAATCCAAATAAGCACAGAATTGTTCTTAGTAGTGGTGGTTCTGGAGTTTGGGGGCTTAGAAGAGCAAAAGCAATAAGAGGACTTTCTAAAGCTTTTGGCCTAGGTTTGCAGTATACAGGTTATTCTATGTCTGTTTATCCACGTCAATTAATTAAGAACAATATTGAGAAGCTTAGACCTAATTACTTAGGTGGAGGCGTGTGGGTGATAAAGGATGAATGAAGAGAGGCAGAGATATTTAGCGTTTGAAATACTTACTGAAGATCCTTCCTTGAATGTGCCTAAAGAGGAGTTTGTAAAAGAACTGTGGAAGAGAGTACATGAGTTATGGGGGGCATCTGGTGCCGCAAAGTCTGGCCTTTATCTTATTAATTATGATGCTCATTTTAAAACTGGGCTTTTAAGATATTCACATATTTTTAGGAATGAATTGGAGGCAGCATTATGCCGCATTACTTCTTTAGCAGGAACTAAAGTGGCAGTAACATCAATAGTTACTTGTGCGACGGTTCATAGAGCTAAAAAGAAAGCGACTGATAGGAATGAAGCTTTCGAGAAAGCTTTGGAGTTTGGAACATTTAACGAAGAATAAGAAAGAAACATGTTATGATCGATTTGGTGAGCTCAAGATTGTCACGGGTTCCTCATCGGGAGATTACCCTCAGACTGGGGTAGTGTCTATCATCGCTCAATTCATTATTTTTGTTTATTACATAAAAAAACTGTTAAATGCCCAATATTTTGTTGTTGGAGTAATTCAGTTTGAAAATAGAAGAAAAAAATTATTCTTAACAACAAACTTAATTATTTATCATTTTTAATATCTTAATTATTTTAGACTTCATTGGAAATATTTTTTCATTATTTTTTTAGCTTTGTTTTTCTTAGGAAATACCTAGTTGTTTTCCTTAGAATTCCTATTCTTTTTCCTATTGGTTCTGTCCGTTTTTGTTTGATTGCGTTGAATATTTCTTCTATTGTGAGCTTATTTAGCGTAATCATTGTTCTGGCAAAACCTACTTCTATATCTCTGTGAGCGTCTGAAGAACCAAGTAATGGTAATCCTCTTTTTTTTCCTTCTTTTGCTGCTTTTCTATTTATTATGGAGAATAATGTTGAAGCATTAATTGCTTCTACAGCGTCTATTTCCCAGTTAAACCCTATTTTTCCTACACCACTACGGAAAATATCAAAAGGATGGACAAGAATTGCAAGTCCATTATTTTTGTGTATATGTTCTATCACTTTTTCACCAGGAGTTTTTTTTGGGAGAGTGTCCATTTCCCCTAAACCAATTATATGACCTTCTTTTGCAGTGAATTCTATACCGGGGATTAAAAGTATTTGAGGATATTTTTTTTGTAATTCTTTTATTTCTTTGTGACTTCTATTATCGTCATGGTCGGTAATTGCCAATACTTTCAATCCTTTTTTTATCGCTACTGTTATTATTTCTTCGATTTTATTATGGCCGTCCCATGAATAGTTGGAATGGACATGTAGGTCTGCCAGAACTTTTATTGGCATTGTTTTTCACCGTACTTTTGTACCAGGGGGAACTTCAGAATCGGGTTGTAACAGAACAGCTCTTCCATCAATATCTCCTGCGAGAATCATTCCGTTAGATTCCACGCCCATTAGTTTTACTGGCTGTAAGTTAGTCAAAACAACTACTTGGCGGCCAACAAGTTCTTCTGGTTGATAAAATTGTTTTATTCCTGCTACGACTTGGCGAGGCGATTTTTCCCCTAAGTCAATCATAAGTTTAATTAGTTTTTTGGATTTAGGGATTTCCTCCACTTCTACTATTTTTCCAATTCTGATGTCTAGTTTTGCAAATTCATCGTAAGAAATTGTCATCATTTGCCTTTGAAAGAATAATCATAATAACTTTTTTTAAAAGGATGAAAAAAGCTGTTTGTCGTGAGAGGTTGATTTTTGTTTTTCGGCCAAGAAAGCGATATAAATGGGATGCAAAAGTATTATTTGTGAGTTTTGAGTATAATATAACCATTAAACCAATAAAAACTATGGAACATATTAGGGAGACTATAAAAATTCAGAAGGCCGCTTGGGATCTTGATGATTTAGAAGTTATACCTACTTTTGAAATGAAAGCAATAAGTGATGTTGGAATTGTTTTAGGGGCTTTTTTTGGTGAGAAAATTATTGGTATGATTTATGGTTATCATCATTTTCCTGACCGCCATTATTCACATATGATGGCTGTTCTTCCAGAATGGCAAAGTAAGGGAATTGGTTATCTCTTAAAAAGAACCCATAGGGAATTAGCACTAAATTCCCCTCATAATGTGAATTATATTGAATGGACTGTTGACCCGTTGCTCCCAAACAATGCATACTTAAATTTTGCCAAGTTAGGCGGGATCTGTAGAAAATACTATATAGACTATTATGGAGATGCTTCTTCTTTTGGTTTATACAAAGGCCTTCCTACTGACCGATTTTTGGTGGAATGGCCAATAAGAGCAGAAAGAGTCAAGAGAAGAATAAAACATTACAAAGAAGACCGTGTTCATGTTGATAAGTTATTATCTAAAAGCCCACCTATTAACGAGATTAAAAATGATAAATGGAAGGAAATTAAGAAAATAGGTACCTCCCTTGAAAGGTTTACAGTTCAAGTTCCGCATGACTTTCATAAATTAAGAGTAGAACAACCGCAAATAGCTTTAGACTGGCGATTAAAGTTTAGGGAAGTCTGCTTAGAAACTCTTAGTAATGGATGGATTGTTGTTGATTATCATTCTTTTATTAAAAACCATTCAAGAATAAATTTTTATGAATTTGCTAGAGAAGAGGTGTTAGAACAAAATGAAATATTTGGAATTAAAAAATGATAAAATTAAAAGTATAGAGCTCTTCGATATTAGAATACCGTTAGTACATCCATTTACTACATCTTTTGGGACTGAAACGGTTAAAACAGGTGTTCTTGTGAGAATTGAGGATTCTCAAGGCTATGTAGGCTGGGGGGAAAGTAGTGTAATGGCAGATCCGGGTTATTCCCCAGAGACAACTGAAACGGTATGGTACATTCTAACTGAATTCTTAATACCACTCTTTAAAACACAAATTAAGATGGGAAAAACAAATATTCCTGAAATGCTGGGTGAATGGGAAAAGATAAGGGGCCATGAGTTTGCTAAGGCTGGATTAGAATCCTCATTATGGGCGTTATTATCCGAACAACTAGGCGTTTCTTTAGGGGAAATATATGGAGCAACAAAAGAAAGGATTCCAACAGGAGTATCGATTGGTATTCAAAAAAGTTTAGATGAACTAATTAGCAGAATAGAGATGTTCTTATCTCAGGGATATAAAAGAATTAAAATTAAAATTCGTCCTGGTTGGGATGTTGTCCCTGTCCAAAAAATAAGGGAAGAATTTGGAGATATTCTGTTAATGGTTGATGCTAATTCTGCCTACTCGCTTTCTGAACAACATTTGGAAGCTCTAAAAAAGCTGGATGATTATAATTTAATGATGATTGAACAGCCATTGCGGCATGATGACATTTTAGCACATTGTAAACTCCAGAAGATATTAAATACCCCTATATGTCTTGACGAGTCTATTCATTCTGTAGAACAAGCAGATTTATCATTAGAAATGGGATGCTGTAAAATAATTAATATTAAACCTGGGAGAGTTGGTGGTTATTATAACTCATTTTTAATTGCATCTCATAATTCTGGAAAGGTATGGCTAGGAGGAATGTTGGAAAGTGGTATTGGAAGAATGCATAATATTTTTATTCAAGCCCGTGAAGAATTTAAGATCCCTGGAGACACCTCTGGAAGCGACAGGTATTTTAAAAAGGACATAATAGAACCACCCGTAACTGTTGATGAAACAGGGTATATAGAAGTACCTAGAAGTCCAGGCTTAGGAATTGAAGTCTTAGAAGATGTGATAAAACAGCATTCTTTAAAACATGAAAAAATTATTTTTTAGAAGGAATCATATGAATATTGAATTACCTCCTGCTTTAGAAATACTTATTGTTTAATCAAGAATGCTTACTACAGAACCATTTCCTGTCTTTTAAGAGATGGTTTTTTCTTGTTTTTTTCTTTACAAAAGCAAGAAAGTCCGGCCCAGTTTTTTCTTTAGGACGTTTATTTAACGCAACAAAGAATATAACTTTGCCATTTATATTCTCCATTTAAATAACATTAATGAATTTTCAAGAAAATCAATTTTAATTTGCTGGCGTCCTATTTTTATATCATTTTTTAGGGACTGATTTAATTATTTCCCATAGTTCCCCAGTAATCTTGTGGATCATGTCTTCTTTTACATAAGGGAAAAAACGTCTTTCTCCTTTTTTGATACGCATGACATCAAACTTTGCTTCTACTTCTACTTCTACAAAGGTAATTTTTTCCACATATGATAAATAGATAAATCATTTCTTATTTTTATCTATTATTAATTATTTACGCGGCTCCGAGTTTTTCTAGGATTTCGGCATGTTTCCATTTTAAGTGATTCATTAGATGGCCCTTTGTTTCATATACCCCTTTGTCACAGAATGGGCATATAAACCAAATGCCTTTTTTGATGATTATTTCATCAATTAATTCTTGATTTAATTCGGTAGCGCTCGAAATACGGATTATCTTTTCTTTCACGTTTTTACGCCTCCTAACACAATTTTTCTTAGTTTCGTAGTTTCTTATTTTCTAAGAAACTATTACTTTCAAGAATCATAGGTACTTACATACTTATAAACTTACTTACATAGAAACAAGGTTTATATGAAACCGTGACATAATCATCATGAGGACAAATGGGCGATACTATCACAAAATTATCAGACCCAAGTACGAGAGCGTTATTCAATAAAGGAGCAATAGATATCCTGTTACTTATTCATGATTACCCAGACATCATTTTATCAGAATTAATTTCTCGCGCAAAAATGAGTGAGAGAACAGTCTCTTTAAGATTAAATGATTTAATTCATGCTAAATTTGTTGTTGAGAGAAGAGGACAAAATAATAGAAGGCAATTAAGACTGACTAAAAAAGGGGAAAAAGTAGCTGAGTTATTAAAACAAGCTGTTCTTTTAGCTGTTAGTTCAAGCGCTTAATTTTATTTACTAGTCGTCGCCCTTTGTCCTCAATTACCGGGAATTATGCCCATTCATCAAGTTTTTTGATTTTTTCATGATCTTCTTTTGGGAGGTTCCAAAGTGACAGCCCAGTTTCTTTGTCTTCTGTTCGATATACTTTCTCACTATATTCAGTAATTATTATTTCTACTACATAGCTTACAATGTTTTTTTCTAAAACATGTCCCCCCAAGCATGTACCGTTATGCTTACTTATTACTGCGTGCATGTGTGGGAACCCCTTTCCGTCTTTGATAGATATGTTTCCATGTAAAGAGATTAATTCTACCATCTCCTTGTTAGAGTTTGCCACGTATTTTTCTCCATCATAATATCCAAGGGAATATTCTTTTAAAGAACCGATACCTCTAATTTCTCCTGTCAAAATACCATGTTTTTCTATAAATTCACAGATTTTTAAGAAAATATCTTCTTCTTTTTCTAATCTTATAAAATAGGTATTCTCGCTGACTTTTTTTGTTCTCATGTTGTTCAACCTCTACTGTGTAATATTAGAAAGAGTAAGGTTATATTAGATTGCTAAGGTAAATTGTTTACTTGTAATTCCAATAATGTGTGATTAGGAATTTCTTCCCAAGTTGCATTAGGTATCGTGAATTTTTCAGAGCTAATAATTATTGCTCCATTTACGATTGTTTTTTTCATAGTGAAATATTTTGGTCTTTTAGAATGCATTACATTTACTAAAACTTTTTCTGGGGTGGCTAAGAAAAAGTTTAAACCGGAGTATTCTGTTTCTGGAATACTATTTAAAATAATTTCAACATTAGGTTTGTTTATGTTTTTAGGGGATTCTAATTTTTCTAAAAGATAATAGAAGAACCTTTCAGAATCTGTTGTTCCGGTTAAGACGAAATTTTTAGGTTCTGGCATGGTTTCAAGAAAAGATTTTTTCACTTCTCCGTTATGTGCAAATACAACAGGGGTTCCTTTAAAATCAACTACAAATGGATGGACATTCTCGGTTTTTACTTCATAACCTGGAGAAGCTTTACGTGCGTGAATTAAGAACCATTTTGAATTTAGAAGGTAATTAGTGAGTGAAAATAATTTTTCTTTTTCTTCAAAAATGGGTTTTGGGGATTTTATTAAAGAAATTTCATTGTTATATACCCATGCACTGCCCCAGCCACTATCATGCTTAAATTCGGGCATTTTTTTTAAAATTTCATGTTGCTCCCCTGTTTTCTCAAGTGCCATATCGATAATTCCTTGTAATAGATATTCTATAATCGATTTTTCTTTAATATTACCAACACTTAGAAGCATTCTACACATATTTCAAACACATTTATCGAATGTGAACTACCCCTTGCTTTCACATGGGGCTTCTCCGACCGTGCTTTCATAGTGTTGGGGGATTCCAGCACGGAACCCTTTCACAGAGACCCCTGTCCCAGAGGCGTCCCCAACAAAAACATGTATGTCAGATGAGCATATAATATTATTGGCCTTCATCTCCGATCTCACCTCGCGGAAAGAGACTTCTCCAGCAAAGTTATTTTTTCAAAAAAATAATTTTAGAACACTTCTAAAAGCAGATTTTTTGCAATTAACATATATTTTAAATCATACTTGTTAAGAATTTCGATTAGAGTGGAAATGTTAGATAAAAAAATCGTTAAATTACTGAAACCTATCAATAAAGGAGTTTTTATTCGCCCCCATGACCATAATGACTTTAAGCTCGGTCAATTAGTAGAAAAAAACATTGATGCATATGAAGAGGCACAAGTGGTCATTATAGGTTGTCCTCAGGACATCGGTGTGAAAAGAAATAATGGTAGACATGGTGCAAGCCTTGCTCCAGAGGTTATTAGGACGCATCTTTATAAAATGGCTGTTTCGAGAAGGATCCAAAATCTAAGGATACTTGACTTAGGAGACTTAAAAACAGAAGGTGATTTAGAAGACATACATTTAAGACTAGAACTCGTTGTTTCTCGTCTAATAAAAGACAATAAAAGAGTGATTATTTTGGGTGGTGGAAATGATATTTCGTATCCCGATGTTAAAGCATTGTCTCAGATCTATAATAAAGAAATAGTTGCCATAAACATAGACAAACATTTTGACGTAAGAGATTTGACTCCAATTAATAGTGGAACTCCTTATAGATATTTATTGGAAGAACATTTCCTTTTACCTAAAAATTTTGTTGAGTTAGGCATTGAGGAATATGCTAATTCTTTGAAGTATTATGATTATTTAGAGCAAAAAGGAGTTCAAATATTTGAATTAGAGCAAATAAGATCCAAAGGCTTAGAGAACATTTTTAAACAGTTATTTGACCAGTATTATGGAGAACCATTTTTCTTTGGTTTTGATATTGATTCTGTTAAAAGTTGTGATGCCCCTGGAGTAAGCGCACCTAGCAGTACGGGGTTTACTGCGGAAGAGATAGTTACGATTGGAAAAATGGCAGGAAGTTATCTATTTACAAGAATTATTGAAATAACTGAGTTTAATCCCTTATTTGATATTGATAATCGAACTGCAAGATTATCAGCATTGATAATATATTACTTTTTAAATGAATTATCTAATTCATTGTTACAAGTCGAAAAACAATCAATACAGGCAAAAATAATGCAGAAAAAATGGGATAAATAGGATTTATTATTGTTTATAACAATTAAAAACTTTTTTTTGTTTTTTTGTTTTTATTTTTTTGTGGAACCAATATTTAATGATTATTTCTTAGTGCCCCATAAAAAGGAATATATTAAAAATCCACATGCAAGAGAAAAAAAGAAATGTATTTTATGTAGCATTCGTGACAGAGACAAAGACGTGCCTTCTTTTGAAGTTTACAGAGGAAATGGGTTCATTATTGTGTTAAATTTATTTCCTTACACTTCAGGACATGGTTTAATTTTCCCTGAAAAGCACGTGGAAAAATTTGAGGAATTAAGTCTTGAGGAAGTCATTGAACTAAATAGAAAAATAAGGCAATATATGAAATTATTAAACATTGTTCAGTCTCCAAAAGGATATAATGTTGGATTTAACGAGGGATATGATGCAGGCGGAAGCATTAGACATTTTCATGTACATGTAGTTCCTCGTTATCCTAGGGAACTTAATTTTATTGATGTAATCGGTAAAACACGTGTACTTTTAGAACCTTTAGAGCAAACTCTTAAAGAAATGAAAAAATATTTAGATGTTTTCAAAGAGGATCCTTTCTCTGAAAAATAGAGAGATAAACATGCGAATCGCTTTTTTTAACTTTATTGCTGGGAAGTTCCTTTCAAAAATTAAAGGATGATGACTAACACTATTACTGATATTTTTTATGTTCGTATTGGTACAGGCTAAGACAGCTAATCATATAATGCCTGTAGATAGAACCCCCATAAAATCTACTGCAGACTTGTCTTACTGCAAGTAATGTTGAGGTATCACATATATGAAAAAGGAGCCTCTTGCAGAAAAAAAATAAACAATAATTCAACTAGAAAGGATCAGGAACATAAAAAATATCTCCACATTTTTTACAATTTCCCATTTCCATACAATAACCAAACTGAATTCCTCTAGCTAGAATTTTATCTGGATTAAGATCCTCGATTCCTTTTAATTCTTTTGTTTTACCGGCTTCTTGGAGCAAGTTTTTAGCCCATTTTTGAACCTCGGGTCTTGCGTGAATGCAAGTCCTTAATGCCATCACATTTAAGAAACTGAAAAGATCCATTGCTTCTATTTGGAATAATTCTATGTTATGGGGAAGTACATGAATTGCTTCTTTAGGAGAGATCCCCTCTCCTACTAATTCATAATATATTTTTACTGCGTCTTTGGACGCCTCTATGATTTTATCTCGATAATTTACGGTTCTGTCGCTTCCACCTCTTTCAAATATTTTTGGGACACTTGTTGTTATTCCTTTTTCTAATGCGTGATATATAGGTTCCACTAATCTATTATTCCGAGTATGTCTCCAAGTGTCGATGGCCCCACTAAAATCAATTTTAGAAGCAAATACAAGATAGTTAACCTCTAATATAGACTTTGAGCTTTCTTTTTTAGAATTGAACAGCTCTAATAAATCATCCAACGTGGGTTTTTCAGGACCATAATACCCGATTAATTTTGCAACAGGACCTTCTTTTTTTCTTATTATTTCTAAGTCATATTGATGATGGATTTTTTCGTAAAATGGATTTTTAGGAAGTAAAAATGAATGATCATTATACCATAGCATAGGCTCATCGGTTAGGTCATTACTTTTCACTAGTGTTCGAAGCATATGGGCTTGCTCTTTGCTCATTCGTTCTGAAACAATGAATGATTTACTCATTAATGGATACGCATTACTAATCTTAGATCTTAATTTTTTAGCGAAGTCAACTACAGAAGAAGGTAAGTAATTTATTTTGTCCCATCGGGAATATTGGAGTACAGTCCTGAGATCCCAGTTCCCTACGATTCTTGTCATCGTAGATAATGGTAATATCTTGAATATATCCTGAACATACTGGTCAAAACCTTTAATCTTTCCTTTACGAGGGTTTGTTACATTATAATAAAGTTCAAATCTGTTTTCAATACTTTGTAGTGTTTCTTTGCTTTCTTTTAAACTGTCTGGTAAAAATACTTCATCTAGAACAACACTTCGGCGTGTTTGTTGTTGTATTTTGTAAAACTTTCCAAGTGCAATGGCACTACTTACTAATGAAGCAATCCTCATTTCAACGTCAGAACCGCCAACAACTAGAGCACCCATGTGTAAACGGTTCCATGAATGATCTCTGACAGCTTCAATAAATCTTTGTCTTTTTTCTAAAGAAAGCTTCAGCTTTTCAAAATATAATTCACTTGCAAATTGTTTTTTTCTTGTGGAATTAATTTTACATGCGACCCATAAGTCCGGGTCCTCTATTACATGAGGGTTTCCTTCTGGGTTATATAATTGAACTCGGTGGGGATAAGCATATACTTTTTGGTCAACATATTTGAAGTTGTTATCTGAAGAGTTTTTCTCCATACAAACACCATCTCTATCAATATAGTGAAAAGTACTTTATATGTAGTTGAAAACAAAACGAACTGGGTAATAAATTTCTCGGATTTTTATATTATAAGTTATAATTCTTTTTCCATAAAATATGTAAAAAGAATTATTATAGAAATATGTTATTTCTATTTCTTAGAAAAAGATTATCCCAGAACTATTTTCTTTATTGTGTTGGAAGGAATAGTTAAGAGTCGTTTTTATTATTTTTTTTCTCTCCTCATATACTACGGGCTATTAGTTCTGTCTACAATTAAATATGCTCTAATATAAAACAAAATAAAAAATAAAATAAAATATGAATTTATCGGCTCTTCTTCCCTACCTTTCGTAAAGGGAATTTCCAGCCGACAAGGTAGAGTTGAAGATCACTTGATTCTTCTTTTGTTTGCTCTAACACTTGGACGTGCCTTTTCTGCACCATATCCTCTTTTTCTTAAGCCGCGAGATTTCTTGCCTGCGCTAGTGAGCCCACGGAATACACGCCTGCGGTGGACACTGCGGTTAATCCATCCAATATTTTTATCTTTAATTATTTGTGGATGAACAGGATCAACCAAAATAACTTCAAACCATTTGTGCCTACCGTCTTGGCCAACCCAGTAAGAATTTAACACTTCTAAATTTGTATACTTTCTAGCAGCACGTTCCTCGGCTATCCAACGCAAACTTTTTCCTGCTGTAATCTTTGTCGTACCCATTCTTTTTGAGCGTCTACCACGATTGGGACGAGATTTTCTTCTAGACCCTCTGCGGATTTTTACTCTTACAACGACAAATCCTTGTTTTGCCTTGTAACCCAAAGAACGCGCTCGATCAATTCTGGTTGGCCTTTCAATTCTTGTGATTGAAGGCTCTTTACGCCACTTAATAAGTCGGCTTTTCATTAGTTCTTTGAATTCCTCTGAATTACGCTTCCTCCAGAATAATCGGACATATTTGTACATTGAACCCATTTGTCATTACCTCTTATACGATTCCCTTCAAAGGACATCTCGTATCTACGGTATGACAGGCTTTCACCGCCAACCTTATCTTCTGATATATTGGCTCCGGACCTATCAAACTAATCGAGTTAAAAAGGACAAATAAAGGTTGAGGTAGGTGCTTAATACGCTTCAAAATTGATTAATTAATAATATTCAAATTTGAAAAAGATCATTCTTTTATTGTTTCACATTTTTACATTTCTGAACTTGAATTATAAATGTTATAAAAAGAAAACAAAGTACAAGTAAATGTGAACTACCCCTTTCTTTGGCAAGGGGCTTCCTGCTTCACCAATAAAACTTTCCCCAAAACCACTTCCTTTATTGTAAGAAATGGTTCGGAGAATTTTCTAGGATTCTCTCCGCAGTCGCTACGGGGCGTCTCGCCCCTGTCTTGATTTTGAGGATGTTTAGGGAAGCGTTGTAGCCCCTGTCTGCTTTGCTTCCCCAGTTATATTCAGGGCAAACAAACATTCTGTCGCTCAGTTTTAGTTCGGTAGTTATCTCTCTGCACACTGCACACTTCTTGGAAGTGTATTGGGGAGAGACTTTTGTTAGTGTCTTACCAGCGCCTTCCGCCTTGTAAGACAGTATCCTTCTCTCTATAAACTCGCCCCATGAAGCGCCCAGAATGTATCGGTGCAAGGTCTTTGCCTTCCCTTTCCTCACCAGTTTTTTGATGTTCAGCTCTTCCACGTAGATGGTGTTGTAGTTGTTTACGTAGTATTTTGATAGTTGTGTAGGAAGTCTTTTCCCTTTTCCCTCTATTTCTCGGTGAATTATTGCCTTGACGCTACCGATCTTGGAGAGAGAAATGCGGTTTTTTTCCACGTCTATTGAGAAACCGCTCTGGTTGAAATTCAAAGACTTGTATCTTCCCTTCTTCTTATACCTTAGCTTGCCTATTTTCTTGCCGTTCTTCTTCAGCCTCAACAATGCTTTCACATTGCTCCATAACATAACTGGTAATTGACCATTTGCAATGCTTTGGAGTAGACCTTTTTTAGTGCGGGGTTCTCTTCTTCTTTCAGTCTGACTATCAATGCTTGGGTGTCTTTCTGGGTTATTTTCCTCCCTTCTTTTCTCGCCTTGCTTATTTCTTTTAGTAATCGGTTGTATAGCCAGCGGGCTATCTCCAAGCTTTCTTCCAGTTTTTCTTCCACGGACTTGTTGGGGTATAGTCTGAACTTGTAACTCAGCATCATGTCATGTTGCTCTTCTCTTGTTTTCTTCTGTTTTCCCTTGTTTAATAGTTGTTTTCATGGGTAATCATGTTTTCTTAGTGTATAGGCATCATAGTGGTATTATGGTAGTATAAAGGAGTGAAAGAGTGTGTCGGCTTTCATTTCATCCCCTCCCTTACGGAAGAGGACTTCCTACCGACAGAGTTAAAAAAATAATTCTAAATCCTTGTTTTATCCAACGACTGATAGCCAAAGTATACTCCAAATGTCACTTACTATAAAGTTCAATAAGAAAGCAATAATGCCAGTTAATAGTACTATGTACCATCTTTTTTCAGAATAGGCGAGTAAACCAATATAAATGACTACTATCATTAACAAAAAGCCAATAGCTAAGAAAATTGTGCTTATTGGATATGGTAGTAATAAACCAATTGCCCCAATAATTCTCCATATATTCGCCGCTGCAATAATTCTAATTGTCCCGTTAAAGGTTACATGACTCGCTTTAAATAAAAATGCGATTACGATCCAAAGTAGAAATGCAAATATAACAGTTCCAATTATATCGGATACCATTACTCCAATAAAAAGATTAATTCCCGTCAGATTTTGTCTTCCGAAGGCAGAGTGGCCCGGCGCATGTCCTGCAATTAATGAGAGCAAAGGTTCCCATATAACAGCAAATATAATTATAAGCCATGCCCATAAAGTGTCTTCTTCATTATTTCCCACATTCTTTAGTTTTTCCTGGCTAAAAGTTAGCCCACCCATGATGATGTCTATGATCGGCATTGTATTATTAACGAACATATTTAAAATAAACATTACGTGTTTTTTGTTATAATTTGAATTTTTATGGGAGAAAAATCTAAGAAAAGTATGAAATTTTATTTAGTAAAATATTATGCAATAAAAAGTAAAAATTTTATTTCGAAGTATAATATTAGTAATCTAAAAAATAAATCTATAACCAAAGACATGAGCTTCTCGTGAACTACCCCTTGCTTTTGCGAGGGGGTTTCTGCTTCACAGAGGAGACTCTCTCCACAGGCGCTACGGGCCGTCCAGCCCTGCAAGAAAAACATATAATGTTTTTGGCTTTCATCCCCTCCCTTTCGGAAGGGAGAGGATTTCCCGCCGAGAAATTTAAAAAAACAGTTCTTCTAAATTTTTGTTTAAAAAAATAAAAAGTATTGAAAATGATAAAAAAAATCATTTCTTGTACAAAATAGGTACTAAGAGTTTTTCAAAGAACATGTTTCTATTGCTCCCTAGAAGTCTTTTTTGTTATTTTTTCTATTGTTTAATTATGTCGAGGATATGTCATTTATCTCTAGTTTTTTTTGTGTAACGTCAAATTAAGAGTTAGAGAGAAAAATGAAAGACTTAGTAAGAAAAGAAGTTTTGCTAAATGCATATCTTCACAATGGTAAAGCGAATGTTGGTTCTGTCATGAAAAAACTAATGGGAAATTATCCCGAACTGAGAGAACAATCAAAAGAAATCATGGAATTAGTAAAACAACTCGTAAACGAAATAAACCAGAAAAATTTAGAAGAAATAACTAACATACTAGAAAAAGACTATCCAGACGCAATAAAAAATGCAGAAACAAGTAAAAAAGAAAAAAAACAACAAAGAAAAGAACTTCCTCCGTTACCAAAAGCAGAAAAAGGAAAAGTCGTTCTAAGATACGCACCAGACCCGTCAAAATATCCCCACATAGGTCATGCTCTTAATTATATGATCAATGAATTATACCGAGAAAAATATTCTGGAAAAGCAGTTTTACGCTTTGATGACACAAATCCTCAAAAAGTAGCTCTCGAATATTACGATGCAATAAAAGATGGAATGCAATGGGTAGGTTGCAAATGGGACAAGGAAGTCAAAGCATCGGAAAATCTCGAACATTTTTACAAACTTAGTGAAAAACTAATTAAAGACGGACACTTTTACGTATGTACTTGCAGAGCAGAAAAAATAAAGGAATACCGAGAAAAAATGCTAGAATGTGAATGCCGCTCAAGGCCCATAAATGAAAATCTCGAAATGTTTAAACAAATGACTGAAGGTAAATATTCACCAGGAAGTGCAGTAATTCGCCTTAAAGGAAACATGAAATCTAAAAACTCCGTAATGAGAGATCCAGTAATGTTCCGTATCGTCAACCCAAAACAATATCCGCATCCCATCGTAGGAGATAAATATTGGTTATGGCCAACCTACGACTTTGAAACTTCGGTAATGGAAAAAGACTTAGGAATCACTCATGTCCTCAGATCTGCAGAATTCGGTAAAATGAGAGTAGAGTTGCAATCATACCTTATAAAACTATTAGGTGGAGAACCTCCTATATTCCACCAATACAGCAGATTTAACATTATTGGTGCTATTACCAAAGGAAGAGAAATCCGCGAATTAGTCGAAAAAGGCATAGTTGATGGATGGGACGATATAAGATTAGTGACTATTAGTGGGCTAAGAAAAAGAGGCATTGTTCCAGAGGTCATAAAAGACCTAATACTAGAAATAGGTATAACCGCAAAAAATGCAAAGATTACTTGGGAGAAAATAGTTGCCTTCAACCGACGACATCTAGACGCTACTGCCCCTAGACTATTTGCAGTGCTCAATCCCGTTCCTTTAGAAATAACAAATGTTTCTTCTCGAGAAATTACCTTGAAATATCATCCAGACAATAAAAAACTAGGAGAAAGAACAATAAAAACAAGCAATGAATTTTATATCTCTAAATCAGATGCTGAGGTGTTAAAACAGGGAGAAACATTCAGGTTAAAAGATCTTTATAACGTAAAAATCATAGAGATAACTAATGAAAAAATAATCGCGAAATATCAAAGTGATGAGCTAATTCCTAAAACCAAAAAAATACAATGGGTATCAAAAGAACACGCCTTAGAACTAGACTACACAATTCCTCTTCCCCTCATAAACAAAGATGGCACAATTAACAAAAACTCATTAGTAAAGGTTAAAGGCTATGTTGAAGATAATATAAAAGGCTTCGAAATTGGTAGTCTCTTTCAGTTAGAAAGAATTGGGTTTGCAAAGCTAAATAAAATGCAAGAATATGTAGTTTATATGCACGAAATCCATAAGTGAGGCCGGCTCAAATGAGTACGTTAACAAATTTATTAATACTATTAGTAATTGTCTTTATAATCTTAAGAATCAGTAAAAAAAGCAAAAAGAAAAAGAAACAAAAACAAACACCTCATCCATACCAAACAAGAAGAGTAGCACGTCCAGTTAGAACTACCCAATCCACTGTACATCCAACATCCAAGTCACCAAAAGGTACAGATGCATTTAGGAGACGGGCAATTGAACTAGAACGACTAGGAAGATATCAAGAAGCTGCTGAAATGTATATTAAAGCTGGCGAAATTTTTTCAGCAGCAAAAGCAATTGCTTCTCAAGGGCCTGAATATGTTCCCCAAGCAGTTAGAATCATAGAGATGTATTCGCCTAATCGGACTGAAATGATTGTGAGAAATTTAGTAAGATACTTTTTTGATAAAGGAGAATTACAAACGGCTGCAAACTTTTTCCATGAAATTAATTTACATGGAGAAGCCGAAGCAATAGAAGCACTTTTACCAAAACGTCCTAAACCAACAAGCTCTCAAAGATCTTCTCATCATCAGCGTTCCACAGAACATATTTCATCATTACAACATGCCAAAGAACTAACGTCTTCTACGTCTTCGTCGATGGATAATATAAAGCCACCTGAGGGTTCCCCTTCTCCATTAATAACTCCTCCTGAGCAACAAGTAAAACTAAGTCAGCCTGTAACCTCAGAAAAACCATTGGCAGAGCTCGGTAAAACAAAAGGCCCTATGATGGCATCAATAGACTTAGATGAAAGTTGTATGTTATGTCGTAAAAAAATAAAGGCAGGCGAAGTATATTTAAAATGTCCCTATTGTCAAAATATTTATCATAGATCACATCTATTAGAGTGGATAAAAGTTAAAGGTACGTGCCCAGTGTGTAAACATAAATTAACCGCGGAAATGTTTGAAAATTAAAAAAATGAAAGAAGCCGGCCTACTGCCTTTATTCTTTCTTTATTTTAAATATTAAAGATAATACTCCATTATTTAAGCTTGCTTCATAATTGGAGTCTACTTTTTCTTTTAACTCAATGATTTTCTTATATTTCTTTGTAGGTGTTTCTGCTTCTATTTTAATCAAGTTTTCTGCAGGAGTAATTGCAATATTTTCTAGGGAATTTACTCCAGGGAGATGGACATATATTTCAACAGT
>JAMOVR010000320.1 GCA_027061945.1 Candidatus Heimdallarchaeota archaeon | reverse complement strand
AAATGGGTTTTAAGGAAAAGGAAATCCCTTTAGGAGACAAAAAAGTACCTGTAAAAGAATTAGTTCCGGTTGTTAATCTCGAAAGTCCTGATCGTATTGTTGTGCTTGTAAATCATAAAGGTGCAAGTATAGATACTTTAGTGGGAGATGAAGATTATGTTGCAGTACTTCCTGTAATTGGTGGAGGATAAATTAAAAGAAAACAAAAATACCTGCTTGTATAAGAAATTGGCCTAAAACGTAAGTATTGTGGATAAAATAATCTAAGTTAAAATCAGGTTTTTTTGCTTCTCTAAATGCTAAAATAAGATCTGAAGTAAAAAATAATATTACTCCAACCATAACGATCTTGGCTGCTGCTAGCTTAATCCATGTGCCAATTATAAGGGCAAAAAACAAGGATGTGCCAATTAATAATGCATAAAATAAGCCAATGAATTTAAAGATCTTTTTTTCAAAATTAAAAGCTGTAAGCAAATATCCTCCTAAAAGTAAAAGTACAGTACCGATTAATATTATATAAAATTGGGTATTTATTTTAAGTTCGTTTTCTTTTAACCATAAGATCATTCCCGTTATGTAAAGAATATGAGCAATACTAAATCCAGTGAATCCATCCACAATTTTGATGCCTGTTAGAATAACTCTCTGATCCATTAACAGATCTCCTAAAAATGAAAACATTATTGCAAGAGTGAAAAATAATTTTGTTTCATTATATTGTTGGTTTACCAAATCAATCATATAACAAGTCACAGAAAATATTACTATTATGAAAACTTGGCTTAGAAAAAATTTTTTTCTTTCTTTTCTTTCGCGTTTATAAAAATAAACGATACCAAAAGAAATAATGATTAAAAAGCATATCCCGCCCAGTAAATATTCATACATTAAAGTCCACCGCATAATAAATATCAGTTGAATAAAATAGCTTTTCTGTTTTTTAACATCATTCAATATTTAAAAAATAAAAAAATTGGTGCGTTATATTGCTGAAATTCAATGTTAAAAAAGATTATTTCTTAAACGTAAAAGGAAATTACTCTTTATTTTAGCAAATAGTATTTTTGGGGGTGCGTGCTATTGATGAAGCAGGAAGCCACCAAAACCACCCGCAAAAAAAGCAAGGAATAGTTCACACAAATAAATCCATGTTTTTGCTTCAGTAAGCAATTTTTTCTTTTAAATTTTCAATGATTGCAAGTAGAATTTGTTTTTTGTATACCTTTAGATTCTTATTTCATAACTCATTTAAAAGACATGAAATTATGTTGGTTCATGGATTTTAACTCTCGCAGATCTCCAGTTTTAGGGAGAAATGGTGCTGTTGCTTCAAGTCAACCTTTAGCTTCAGTAGTTGGTCATGATATATTGAAGAGAGGTGGAAATGCAGCAGACGCTGCGGTAGCTATGGCCGCAGTATTAAACGTTACAGAGCCAGTGTCCACAGGGATTGGTGGTGATGTATTTGTTCTATTTTACGATGCTGAAAAAAGTAAAGTACGTGGGATTAATGCTAGCGGGAGAGCACCTAAAAAACTTAATATTAACTTTTTAGAAGAGAAAGGGATTAAAGATAAATTACCACCTTTTAGTCCATATACTGTCACAGTCCCAGGGGCAGTCGCTGGATGGATAGATACTATTGAAAAATTTGGCACAATGACATTAAAAGAAGTACTCTCTCCAGCGATAGAACTAGCTGAAAAAGGTTTTCCAGTAAGTCCAATAACGGCTTATTCTTGGAAAAGAGGTGAAAAACAATTAAAACAATGGGGAAAAAAGAGTGAATTACTAATTAATGGAAGGTCTCCACATGCCGGAGAAATCATGAAGAACCCTAATTTAGCAAAGGTTTTCCGTGAAATTGTAGAACATGGAACCGCAGGTTTTTACGAGGGTTGGGTCGCAGAAAAGATAGTTAAAACACTTGAAAAATTTGGAGGCGTTCTAACCTTAGAAGATCTAAAAGAACATAGAAACACATATCCCGAACCAATTTCAATAAATTATAAAGGAGTTAATGTTTATGAGATACCTCCAAATGGCCAAGGAATAACAGCATTAATTGGATTAAATATTATTGAAAATTTTGAAATAACATTATATAGACATAATTCTGCACAATACCTACACTTATTAATTGAAACAATGCGGTTAGCATTCGCTGACTCAAGATGGTATGTAACAGATCCTGAATTTAATAATATCCCAATAGAAGAGTTATTATCTAAAGAATATGCAAAGAAAAGATCAGAGCTTATAGATCTTGAAAAAGCGATGATTAATGTCGAAAAAGGTTCACCGACTGGTTCTTCTGACACAGTATACTTCAATGTAGTAGATGGTGAAGGAAACGCCTGTAGCTTTATTAATTCTAATTATATGGGATTTGGAACCGGACTTATTCCAGAAGGAACCGGTTTTACTCTTCAAAATAGAGGTGCAAACTTTGTACTTCAGAGAGATCACCCAAACATGTTAGAACCAAGAAAGAGGCCTTATCATACAATCATTCCTGGGATGGCAACATATGCAGATACAGAAGAATTATGGGGCCCATTTGGAGTGATGGGGGGATTTATGCAACCACAAGGACATTTACAAGTATTATTAAACATGATTGACTTTAGGATGGATCCTCAAACTGCTCTTGATAAATCTCGTTTCTGCATTTTAGATGCCAATACTAATGGAAAGGTAGCAATTGAAGAGGGAATATCATTCAATACACTCGCAGAACTAGCAAGAAAAGGCCATAATATTGTTCCTGTCACTGGTTATGCAAGATCAGTTTTCGGTAGAGGACAAATTATTTTCAATAATAGAGACAATAAAGTGCTATGGGCTGGTTCCGATCCTAGAGCAGACGGAATGGCAATTGCTTACTGAAGCAAAAACATGGATTTATTTGTGTGAACTATTCCTTGCTTTTTTTGCGGGTGGTTTTGGTGGCTTCCTGCTTCATCAATAGCACGCACCCCTGAATTTCCTTATAACGGGCGGACTGCTCCCATCCGGTCTTTCTTTATTTTGATGCTACTAAAGTATAAAAAATAATGTTGTCATCTTCCTCTCCTTTCCTCCAATTAGAAATTAGAAAGGAATTTCTCGCGGACATAGTTAAAAAAAGAAAAAATAGAAAAGTGATGAATTATTATTTTCCTCGTTTCTTCTTTTTCTTTTTATCTTTTTTAGGCGAAGACTTTTCTTCATACATTTTTTCAGATCTTCGTTTTTCTTTTTTAACGAGTGATGCAAATGTCCTTTTACTTGTCTTCAGTTTAAATAAATATAAGTATAATATCACAAAAACAATTAAACTAACACCTACACCGGCTACAATTTCCAATAGCATCAAATAACCTACTGACTTCTCAAGAGTGGTGTCAATTTTTTCTGTTGGACTTAAGTGTAATAACCAAGCAATTATGTTTACAAATAGTTTCTCATGGTCTGCTTTCTTAATCCAAGTCTGGTTATTATAAGAATCTACCATGTCACTAAACATTATAGTTGAACCGGATACTATTGTACGCCCTTTTTGTTCTTCTGCTTCAAAGTATGCAAGCCAAGCAGGTCTTTCATATATCTGAGTTACAGAATATCCTGGTAGCACGGTGTAAGAAGTAGGTGGAGTTTGACCAATTAATCTTTTTTTAGCATCTTCAAATTGAGCAACCAGAGGATCTAAAGTTATGCTTTGAGAGTATACCACAAAATTCGTTGCATTAAACGGTTCTTCAAAAACAGTATTACTCAAAATATAAGATTGATTAACTAATACATGACTTTCATTACCATCATTAATGAAATCATTTACGATAACTGTTGATTCATTTTTATCTACACCATCACTGTAAAAACGTATTCCTCCAATATAAATTTCCTTCAAGATTTGGTTTAAAGGACCAACATGCCCAGAGTAATTAGCATTAGGAATAAAAGGGTTCCCTGATAAAAACACGTTACCACCTAAATTCAAATAGTCTTTTATTGCTTGTAATTCTTCTTTTTGGAAAGAATAAACGGTCCCATTTGGGAATAAACCAGGGTTAGTGATAAATAATAAATCTGCAAACTGTAGATTTGTTCTATTAAATGGTGTGTCAATTGTTTTTATTTCAATACTCACACCATATTCTCTTTGCAAGGTTTCATTTACCGCTACAAAACCAATACTAAAATTCTGGTGGGTAAAAGACTGATAATGAGCCTCATCAAAAAGGATGACATACTTATCTTTCTTGATGGTATAATCTAGCGAGTTAACCAAATGAATACTTGTTACTGGGGAGATAATGCTTATAGAGAGCACAATGAGAATGATCAATGCTGTGCGACGATTATTCATACGTCCACCTTCCGTATCTTAAACACGTTGTAGCTTTATTGAAATAATATAACACTTTCTTTGTTTCGGTGATTTTTAAGATAAAATTAAAATCACTACTTAACAATATGTTTGACCTCTTTTTTTTAAACTTATTGAGAGAAAATAAAATTAGTAGAACACTCGTTAAAAAAAGTCATTTGTAGCATTTATTTATAATAACCAAGGAAAACATCATTCAAAAAAGCAAACAATTATATTATACCTTGTAAATTAAATAATACATGATAAATATAAATAAACAAGTATCGGATTTTGAAACAGATGCATACCATAATGACGAAATCAAAAAAGTAAGTCTAAATAATTATAAAGGAAAATGGTTAGTAGTTTTCTTCTACCCTGCAGACTTTACTTTTGTATGCCCAACGGAACTAGAAGAATTAGCAGATCACTATGAAGAAATTAAGAGTTTAGATGCGGAGGTACTTAGTGTTAGTACAGATACTGTTTTTGTTCACAAAGCATGGCATGATGCCTCTAAAGCAATAAAGAAAATTAAGTTTCCAATGCTTGCAGATCCAACAGGAAAAATATCTAAAATGTTTGGTGTTTATAGTGAAGAAGAAGGGTTAGCTTATAGGGGGACTTTTATTATCGACCCAGATGGGGTTCTTAAAGCAATTGAAGTTCATAATAATGACATTGGAAGAAGTGCTAAAGAATTGATTCGTAAATTACAAGCAGCAAAGTTTGTTTATGAAAATGAAGGTCTGGTCTGTCCTGCGGAGTGGGAACCTGGAAAGAAAGTGCTACAACCATCTTTAGATTTAGTAGGTAAAATATAGAAAATTAAGCATCCAAAAATAGTTTTTATTTACTGCATGTTTTCGATTAACATAAGATCTTTTCTGTTATCTTTCTCTGACAAAGGAAGGATTTTCTTTTCTTTTACAAAAGACTTTTTCCAGTAATTTTTAAAATGATATATAAACGAATATTTTTTACGGTTTTTAAGTTCCGAAATTTTGGGGTAATAACCAATCGGTTTTCCTCTTAATGTGGGAAAAATATTAATTATGTAAAATAAAGCGAAAGATAGGAACCCTTCAGATTCAATTCTTCGATCCGAAGCGTAAACTATTCCACCATGATGACCCATTTTTCCGATTCTTGATGCTTGTAATGACAATAAGATATCTTCACTGAGTTCTGTCGTTTTAAAACCGCCTAATTTTATGAACCATTCTTTTCGATAAGCCACATTAGTACCACTAAACCATGCA
>JAMOVR010000319.1 GCA_027061945.1 Candidatus Heimdallarchaeota archaeon | reverse complement strand
CTTTCTTCAAAAAGTCGCGCCGATTCATGGGGCGGGAAAATATATTGATGTTCTTTTGGTGTCAAATTGATTTTTTCGATAAAAGAGGGGTTATTTATTGCCTAAGAGGAAGGAGAAAGGAGGCTTGGGATAAAAGAAAGCGGTGGTCTATTCGAGACCACCGCTTTGTCTAAAGCTAGCTAAGATTAGCCGATATATGGTGATTACATTTTGAATTTTGAGATGGTTTCCTGTAGATCGTGAGATAGTTTACGTAATCTTTGAGCTGTCTCATTGGAGAATTCCGCTGCTTTCATAACTTCATGAATCACTTTCTTGATTTCGTCTAGGTGGCAAAAGCAATTAGAAGTACTGTCTAGGACACCTTGGCTCTGAAGGTTAATTTCCTGGGCAGCATGAGCAGTTTGTTCCATGGCTACCGCCATGTTTTCTGCCATCTCTTTTAACGGAGTTACCAATTCATCTACTTTGTGAACCGCTTCTACAGAACCTTCTACTAAATGATGTAAATTTTGGATTGTATTGACAATCTTTTCTGTGGCGTTAGCGGTTTGTCTGGCTAATTCTTTAACCTCATTGGCCACGACGGCAAACCCTTTCCCAGCTTCTCCTGCACGAGCAGCTTCTATGGTGGCGTTAAGAGCTAATAGATTTGTTTGGTCTGCAATTTGGCTGATAAAGGCCACAACCTCTTCAATTTTAGCGAAATGCTGATTTAGCTGGCTAATAACTCCTATGGTATTTTCTACTTGTTCTGTAACTTGTTGAAGCATGGTTACAGTTTCACCTACATTTTGAGAGACATTTTGGACGGTAGATGTAATCTGTTCGTTAGCACTAGCAAGTTGTGTTATACGTTCTCTGTTTCCTTGACTAGAGTCTACCAATATAGTGATCTTGTCTTGGGCTTTTTGAGACACATCTAGTAATCTCTCGGAAGAGTCTATTAGCGTATTCTCTGCTTTTTCGATGTTGTCAGATCCTTGTTGGATTTTTGCTACTAAATTTCTCAAATTGTGAATCATATGGTTTATATCGTGGGCTAATTTACCGATTTCGTCTTTATTTTTTATCTTAACTTCTGTATCTAGGTCTCCTTCGGCTACTTTATCTACCGCTACAAGACAGGCCCTGAGAGGCTGAATAACGGTTCTCTTTGTGTGCCAAAAGATCAACAATGCTGAGAGTAAAGCAAGGATAGCAGTAGAAATGATGTTTTTATAAATGATTTCTTTTTGGGCACTTTCAAAAGCGGATAAGTTTAAGGCGGAGATCCAAACGCCGGTTACCCTACCTGAATAATCTTTAATAGGAGCGCCTATATATAAGATATGTTCTTGACGATAATGTGAGATTTCACGCTCGGCTTTCTTTAGAAAATCTTCTGAAAATACCGGCTTAAAAATTTCGTCTTTTGTAATATAAATAAGTTTAAAATTGCCAATATTTATGCTACTTTTATCATTAAACGTCTTAACTATCTCTTTCCTAAAGATAGCTACATCTCTGAATCCAGGTAAAGCTACTTCTTTGGCATGGGTGCTTATACTACTAAATACTTCCACACTTCCTAGAACCGAACCATCTTCATCAACGACAGGGGCAATGCCTCTTATCGCCAAACCTGCTCTTCCTGCTTCTATACCTGCAATGGGCTGGCCGGTCTTTTGCACTTGGACGACTGTGCGCCTAAAGCTGCGTAGATCATCTCCCCATTTTTGGGGATTCCACACCCTCAAAAAGGAAAGGCCCGGAGGAATATGATAGTGGATTTTTATGGGTTCAGGGGCATAGGTATTGATCTTTTTGAAGAGTTTTTGGGCGTAAGGAATAAGTAATTCTCTATTTCGGCTACGCATTGCTTCCTTGGTAATGTTTTCTTCTGCGAGGGCTAAGGCTGTTGATAAATACTGCTTGGCCAATTGATCCATATCTTCCTGAAGGCCTTTAATGTTTTTCTCTTCATTTTTGATAAAGAGCCTTTCTTGGTCTTTAACGATGTTAATAGCGTTATAACTTGCAACAACTAAGACCACCATCAAAATTCCCAAAGAAAATCCAATAATTTTGACACTGAGAGATACGCTCGTGAGCTTGTGAAAGAATTCTTTCATACTGCCTCCCCCGGAATAATTTTTCATTTTTTTCGGCAAGAATTCTTTTAGACGTTAATTCTTTAGAAGGGGCCAGGAGAGGCCGAGGAAAGGGATGCGCTTGGGAAATTTTGGACTTTAGGAGAATTTTGATATAAAAAGTAATTAGCCAAGAACATGGCTGTTTTAAATTTTAAAACCAAAACAAAGGGGTAAAAGGAGGGAAAAATGTATAGGTTTTTGGGATTTTTAGTTCTTGGTTTAATTTTTTGGAGCCTATCTACCACCCCTTGTTTCCCTCAAGATACAGAGCTTACCCAGATGCTCGTGCGCGTCAAGCCTGCCGTAGTGTTGATTTATGTCCAGGTTACCGGCGAGGTTACAATCAATACCGATGAAGGGCCACAAAAATTTTCCGCAGAACCGATAACCAGAACAGGGTCTGGCTTTTTGATTCACCCTAGGGGTTATTTGGTAACAAATGGCCATGTTGTGCAAGTTTATTATGAAAATAACGAAGAACAGCTAAGAGATTATTTCTTACGAAAGATTTTATTACAATATTTTATTGGTGATGATTCTCAACATGTTCCAGAAGATCGTTTATTGAAGCAATTAAACAAATTGGTCAATCAATTCAAAAAAAATGCTCAAGTGGTCATAAAGAAAGACCTAAAAGTTATTTTGTCTAATAGACAAGTATATACAGCAGAAGTTAAAGCTTATAGCCCTCCAATACAGCCTCGGCCAGGTAAATTGTCTGTCCCTGGTTATAATTATAAGGCAGAAGCCGGGAAAGATATTTCGATTCTAAAAATAGAGGACAAGGATTTACCAATAGTATATCTAGGAGATTCTGATTCTGTTCAATTGGGCGAGCCCGTATATATTGTAGGATATCCTGGGGTTGTTATTAGTCATCCTTATTTGACTCCTCAAATAGAACCTACTGTTACTACAGGAACTATTTCTGGGACAAAAATAGATGTTAAAGGTATGCCTATTATACAGACGGATGCTGCTGTTACATGGGGCAATAGTGGAGGCCCTGCATTCAATAGAAGAGGTGAAGTTATTGGTGTAGCAACTTTTATAAGTATGCGACAAGGACAAGCTATTCAGGGCTTTAATTTCTTGGTGCCTATTAATACTGTTAAAGAATTTATTAGAGCTTCTGGTGTGCCAATAGGCGAGGCTAGCATATTTAATAAATTGTGGGAAGAAGCTCTTTCTTTATACTATCAGGGTAAGTTTGATGAAGCGCTAGAAAAGTTAGAAGAAGTAAATCGTATTCATAGGGATTTTCCAGATGTAATTAAACTCCAAAAGCAAATACAGACACTTATTGTCAATAATAAACATGGAGGTCATAAATCTAAGAAAATTTTGCCCTATATATTGATACTTGTAGGCTTAGCTGCTATTGGAGCGGGATTTTATGTTTGGAATAAATCCAAACGTAAAGAAGAGGAAGTTTCTACACCTCCTAAGATGGAAACAAAAGTCGTTTCTACAGAGGTGTATGGTATTTTAGTTGGTGAATCTGGGCCTATAGCAGGGAAAGTTTTTAAAATCGGTCCTAAAGGAGTAAAGATTGGTAGAGATCCTAATAAAAATGATATTGTTATTCCAGACGATCGAATTTCCAGAGAACATGCTTGGGTAGGCCCTGAGGGAGATAGTGTAGTGGTTAAAGACTTAGATTCTAGTAATGGTACGTTTGTTAATAATACAGACGTTCGTATTACAAAACAAGCTCTTAAAGAGGGAGATGTAATTATCTTAGGAAAGGGTAATTTTGCTAGTTTGAAGTTTAAGAAGGCATAAAATACAAATGGAGTAAATATATGGATCTTATTGGCCAAAAGATAGGTCCATATGAAATTTTAGAAAAGATCGGCCAAGGTGGCATGGGCATTGTTTTCAAAGCCCGTCATGAGAAATTAGGGCGTTTGGTCGCTCTTAAGATGCTCGTGCCACATTTGGCTAATAATCAAGAAATGCGGGCTCGCTTTTTGCGAGAAGCGAAACTTCAAGCTAATTTGGTTCATCCAAATGTGGTGAATATTTTTGATTATATTGAAGAGGGCGATAATGTCTTTCTTGTTATGGAGTTTGTTTCTGGTCAAACTTTAGAGCAAATGCTTCTCCAAAAAGGGCAATTTACTGTTCAAGAGACTTTAAATGTTGCTGAAGGTGTATTAGAAGCTTTGGCTTTTATGCATAGAAAAGGGATAATTCATAGAGATATTAAGCCAAGTAATATAATGGTTACAGATAGTGGTTTAATAAAAGTGACAGATTTTGGTATTGCTCGTTTAGTTGAAGGGGATGCTGCTATTACACGTGCAGGAGCTAAAGTAGGGACTTTGTATTATATGGCGCCTGAACTTTTAAAATCTGGTACTGTTAGTCCTTTGGTAGATATTTATAGCTTGGGTGTTACTTTATATCAACTTTTGACGGGAAAAGTTCCTTTTGCTGGTCGTACAGAATATGAAATTATCAAAGGCCATATAGAAAAGAAACCCACACCTATTAAGGAATTAAATCCTAATGTCCCGGATGATTTAGTTAAAGCTGTTGAAAAAGCTTTAGAAAAAGATCCTCGGAAGCGCTTTCAATCTGCAGCTGAATTTCTTCAGGAAATAAAAAAGATTAAAAGCTCTTTAGAGAATTTGCAGGCATCTAAAAAACATAAAAAATCTATAAAGATATCTTCTAAAATATCGCCAAAAATAGCAACTGGAAAATTTTCTAGTAAACTACCTTATATAGTAATAGTTGTAGGTATAATTATATTGCTAGCTGCTTTTATATGGTTTCAAAGAAGTAAACCAAAACAGAAAATTGTTATTCCTGCTGCCAATAGCGTACCATCTACTATATCTACTTCTGTAGCTATTGTTCCACAAGTGCAGCAAATTCCTACTACACACTCAACAACTCAAAAAGTAAAAAAACTTAAAAGTGCACCTAAAGTTACTACTCGGCCAACGAAGACAGCTAAAACTAAATCATCAAGAACCACTAGATCAGCAAAAAGTATAAATAATAGACAAAGAAGATCTTCTACTAAGGCGAGAGAGGTGACAGGATGGCAAATAAAAAAGTAGTGGCTTTATTTCTTTTGATTTTTCTTGTTGCTTGTGCTCCTGTCTATTGGGATATAAAAAAAAGTTTAAGAAAACCTGGTGAAACTTTTAAGGAACATCCAGAAAAAGTTTGGAAAGAATATGAATGTGATCAGAAGAAATTGCCATTTATAAAAATTTTGAGCTATGAGGTAATTCCTCCCGAACTTCTACCTGGCGAAGAGATTAATCAACACTTTGAATATGTTATGTGTCCTGCTTTTCCCGCACAAGTTATACAAGGAACTTTATATAGACGTATTTATTATAGAGGTAAAATTATTTTTGAAGATGTAACTAAACATTTTGAGTTCAAACCTGGGAAATGGGCGGTAGATGCTTTTATAACTGTACCTCCATCTGCTCCTCCGGGAGTATATTATCTTAGTCTAGAG
>JAMOVR010000318.1 GCA_027061945.1 Candidatus Heimdallarchaeota archaeon | reverse complement strand
CTGACATACTCCCACGGCTGAAGTTGTGGTGTGGGGTTCGGCGTATAGACATGATTGTGTGGTTGTTTCATGCCATTTCGCGCCTTTATTCGCCGTATACCGACAAGATAGAGGGAGCCTAGCCTTGGTCAATGCCTCCAGTTCTTTCTCAAGGATGTTTATTGAGGCGTTTTGGTCTCTGTCTATTTTTAGTCCGCATACTGGGCTGAGCTGGGCTGGGCATTTGAGCACTCTATCGCCTAATTTCAATTTGCGGTTTGCGTGTCCGCATTTAGAGCATGTTTGCTGGTGTTTTTAGGAGTTATTCTTATTGTTTTTCCCGTATAGCTCTTTCCATTCCAGCACGCCAGCACACAGAAAAGCTCTCTTTTTCTTGTTTTTCCTTGTTTGTTTAATGATTTTTTTTCATGGTAATAACGTTTTTCTCAGCGTATAGGCTTCATACTGGTGTTGTGGTGGTATGAAGAAGTGAAAGAGTGTATCGGCTTTTATCCCCTCCCTTTCGGAAGGGGACTTCACGCCAACAGAGTTAAATATTATTGATTTTTATCTCCCACCCCACCTTTCCAGAAGAAAAGAGTGTTTTCGCCAATAAACAGTTAAAAAAAGAAACAAAAAAGAATTAGATTAGTAAAAAATCATTCTAAACAGAGCTCGAAGAAAGTTTTAAAAAAGAAAGAAAAAAAGTTGTTTTTTTAGACATTATTTGCCCGGGAAAGAAGTCTTTCCCATCTTTCGTCTACCCATTCTTGTATTGATTGAATAACATCTTCTTTTTTCTTCGGTACAAATAGGTGTTTGAACCATCCTTGTGCCTTAAGCCATTCTTCAACTGGTTTCTTAAGATGGGGTTGAAGGGCAATTTTTCTTGAAGCTGCTGAAAGTTCCCACTCGTCTTTATAAGCAGTGTATAGTGGGAACACTGCAGTTTCTACTGCCAGTTTTGAGACTTCATAACCATAATTGTCAGGGATCTTCCATCCTAAGGTGCAGGGAGAGTCTGTAAGCATAAAAGCAGGCCCTTCAAATTCTAATCCTCGTTGCACTTTCTGCATTAGGTCTTGCGGGTATGCCATACTAGCAGTAAAAACAGGAATATTATGTGCCCACATGATTTGCGCTAGATCTTTCTTGTATTGTGGTTTTCCAGGAATAACTCTTCCCCCTGGTGATGTTGTAGTTCTTGCTCCTTTTGGAGTTCCTCCTGATCTTTGAATTCCCGTATTCATATATGCACCATTGTCATAACATATGTATAAAAAGTCATGTCCTCTTTCAATTGCCCCGCTTAATGACTGTAAACCAATATCATACGTTCCTCCATCACCACCAAAAACAATGATATTTGGTTTTTCTTTCATTCTACCTTTTTTGACCATTGCAGTGTAAGCTGCTTCCGCACCAGAAGCTGTTGCACCAGCGTTTTCAAATGCATTATGTAACCATGGGACTTTCCAAGCAGTATATGGGTATATTGTTGTTGCTACTTCTAAACAACCAGTAGCTTGAACCACAACATATGGTTTATCTAACATTGCTGCAGCAATAGTAGCTTGTCGTGCAATAACTCCTGCTCCACATCCCCTGCAGAGGCGGTGCCCCCCGGTTAGTCCGGAAGGAATTTTTGCTGCTACTTTAAGGTTTATTTTTCTTTTGGGTGGTAATTCTTGTGTTACGCTCATTTTTTAACCTCCTAAATTCTTACTCCCCACCAGTGGGTACGTGAAACATCTTCTTGAACGTCTTTCTTTAATTGTTCATATAGACCTTCAAAGTCTTTTTCGGTAATGTCTCTTCCACCTAGACCAACAATTGCAGAGCTTAGCACTCTTGGGAATTTTCTATGTTTTAATAATGCACTTGCTAAATCTGTTGCTTGGATTGATGCTGGGGAACCAAACGTTACAGAGCGATCTACGACCATTACTCCATCCAAGTCCTTTAGTAGTTCAGATAGTTGTTCATCAGGATATGGGCGAATTGTTCTTAATTTTACCATGCCAACGGGTTCTCCTTTACTTCTTAGTCTTTGTACTACCGCCTTTGCAGTTCCGGAGCTCGCACCAGCAGTAATAAACGCATATTTTGCATCTTCCATGTGGAAGGGTTCTACTTCATGATAATACCTACCAGTGATTTCACCGAATTCATCTAGCACTTTAGGTATAACTTTTCTTGCATTTTTCATGCCTTGTTCTTGTTGGTATTTTAATTCCATATAATAATCAGGCAAGGCTAACAATCCTTGAGCACCCGGATTTCCAGGGGCAAATACCCAGTTAGAGGGTTCCCTAAATTCACCAATGAAATCGTAAATCGTCTTTTTATCAAGCATATATACTGGTTCAAGAGCATGGGTGACAATAAATCCTTCTAATCCATACATGAATGGTAAAGAAACTTCGGGATATTCTGCAATCTTAAAACCAATGATAGTATGGTCATATGCTTCTTGTGCGTCCTCACCAATAAATGAAACCCAGCCGGCATCTCTTGTTACTAGTTGATCAGTTAATTCCCCATGAATATTAATAGGCGCACTTAAAGCACGATTGGCGACAGCCATTACTATTGGTAATCTGCTTCCGCTAGCAATGAATAAGATCTCATACATTAAGGCAACGCCTTGGCTTGCTGTCGCAGTAAAAACTCTTGCTCCTGTTGCACTTGCTCCTACTGCAGCAGACATTGCACTGTGCTCACTTTCGACATGAACTAGTTCAGTTTTAACAAGACCATCAGCCCAGAACTCAGAAAACTTTTCCATAATAATTGTTTGTGGAGTGATTGGATACGCAGGCACTACATCCGGGTCTATATTTAATAGTGCATAGGCTACTGCTTGATCTCCTGTCAGACCCTTTACTTCTTGATTTTCAACTTTTGCCATCTTATTTCACCTCTTTAACGATTTTAATTGCATCAACAGGACAAATTTCTACACAGAGTGTACATCCTTTACAAAAGTCATAATCAAATATTGGATGAAAACGATCGTCCATTTTGATTGCATCATCTGGACAGATAAAATAGCATTGTGTACATCCCGTGCATTTTTCATCATCTAATATTGGTTTGAATTCTCTCCATTCACCAGTTTTATATTCCAAACTAGTTGCTGGTGCAGGTACTACTCCACCGGGTGGTAATTTAGAGGCACCCCATTGTTCTCTGATCCAAGATTTTATGTCGATTGGAGTTTTATCACTCAACTTTTTTCACCTCTTCATATGCTTCTTTAATTGCTGCTACGTTCTTATCGTAAATATCGCCTTTGAAATAAGAACCAAGAGCTTTTAGTATTGAATCGAGACTTACTAGACCGGTTGCTTTAACTAATGCCCCAAGCATAACTGTGTTCGCGATTGTTCTTCCGATGTGCTTATTTGCGATTTCATTACCATTTACCCACCAAATTTCTCCTGCTTGAGGTGGATAGTCTTCTTTCTTTGGTTCGGTGGCACTATTTAGCACTAAAATTCCGCCTTCAACTAGACCCTCATATGTTTCAGGTTTACTTAAAAGAGTAGGATCAATTACGACTATAATTTTAGGATTATAAACCTCAGTTTTAACGGTAAATTTTGTAGGACTTATTCTTGTAAAGGCTGCAACTGGTGCTCCAGATCGCTCAGGACCAAATGTAGGAAACGCGTGAACCCACTTTTTTTCTAAAATAGCAGCTTCTGCGAGAATTTTAGAAGCGGTTACGACTCCTTGGCCACCTCTCCCATGAAAACGTACGTCTGTCAAGGAAGGGACTGCTTCTTGCATCATATTGATCAGTTTTCACTACGATTTACACTATTTAAGTGAAAATGGAAACGGCAAAAGACTATTGCACAATTAATTAATAGGTTTAATGAAGTTTCCAACCTTTATGATGAAAAAATATGGGTAAAAGAGTAATATTTGAAAAAAGTTATGCTGGCACAAATTTATAAACTATGCGGTCATTCTCAAGTTTCTGAACAACAATTTTGATTTTACGACCAACTTTTAGGTCGTCCATTGATGTCACTCCAACTAAATGTGCCATTGTTCTTAGGCCATTGTTAAACTCACCTACTGCAACAATATAAGGTGCCATGTTTGCATGGGATTCTGGAGGTACATGAATAATTGTGTATGTTACTAATGTACCTTCAGGCTCGATTTTTATTTTTTCCATGTCTGTACTATAACAATTCCCACATTCTTCTCGTGGAGGAAAATATTCAGTTCCACAAGTTTTACATTTGGTAGCAATTATGTTCCCTTTTTCTAGTTCTTCAGCAAATTCCTGCATAAATGGCACATAATGTTCAACTGAAACATATCCAAACTTTTTCATTTTTTTCACCTTCCGTATATAATTACATTAACAAATTGACCGGTTTGACCAACATTATGTGATAGACCAATTTCAGCACCATCTACTTGCCTTCCTTCACTAGCAACTTCTCCTCTTAATTGACGGAAGATTTCATATGCTTGTGAAACTCCGGTTGCTCCTAATGGATGCCCTTTACTTTTAAGACCACCATCAACATTAACAGCTACTTTTCCCCCAATGTAGGTCTGACCTTCTAAGGCCAATTTTCCACCTTCACCAGGTTTTGCAAATCCTAAGTCTTCATAGGCAATAATCTCTGCTATGGTAAAACAGTCATGCACTTCTGCTAGATCTATGTCTTCAGGGCCGACACCAGCCATCTTGTAAGCGGCCTGTGCAGCAATTCTCGCACCAGTTAAACTTGTAAGAGATGGTCTTCTCGAGATTTGCATAGTATCAGAACCAGATCCTATCCCCCTAACATATATGGGGGTATCAGTGTACTTCTTAGCTAAATCGGCTTTAGTGACAACAACAGCCGCCGCGCCATCACTTATTAAAGAGCAGTCGTAGAGATTTAGAGGGTGGGCAATCATAATTGAATTCATTGCCTCTTCCAAGGTTATCTCTTTTCTTAAATGGGCTTTAGGATTCTTTGCTCCATAAAAATGGTTTTTCACTGATACTGAGGAAAGCATTTCTTTTGTGGTTCCATACTCTTCCATGTGTTTTGTAGCCATAAGAGCATAAAAACCAGGAAAAGTACATCCAAAAGGATATTCCCAGCGGATATCTCCTGCTCTAGCCATTAATTCTGTTGCTTTTGCTGTTGAAACCGCAGTCATTTTTTCCACGCCGACTACTAATACTGTGTCATGTAGACCACTTTTCACTAAGCTATAAGCAGTTTTTATAGCAGCAGTTCCAGTTGCACATGCAGATTCTACTCTAATAGTTGGTTTTCCAACCATGCCGATTTCATCAATTAAGACTGCGGCAGGAGCCCCCTGTCCATTAAATTCATCGCCGGCAACTCCAATAACTGTCGCATCAATATCTTCTTTTAACGATATGTTGTCGGCGTGTTCTACCAAATCTTTAACTGCTTCGAAAGCAAGATTTCTTAAACCAGCGTCAGTTCTTTTTCCAAATTTTGACTGCCCGGCTGCAACAATTGCTACATCATTCATAACGATACACCTTTTTTAACTTTGTAATATAATAATCTTAATTTTTAATTTCTAGATTCTATTAGGTCCTATGAGGTATAGAAATTAGAGAAGGCAATAAAAGAGATACTTCCTATTCTCCTGTGAATCTTGCCTTTCTTTTTTCAAATACTGCTTGAATTCCTTCTTGAAGATCTTTTGTTTTTGACAACCTTTTTACTGCTTCGAATTCAAGTTTGTTGCCTTCCTCTATGGGGTGATCAAACGCTTTATTCGCGATTAATTTTGCTTCTTTTAAGGCCAATGGGGCGTTTCCTGCAATTTGAGCACCTAAGAAGATCGCAGTAGAATTCAATTCATCATATGGAACTACTTTGTTTACTAATCCAATTTTTTCAGCTTCTTTAGCAGAAATGTGAGCACCGGTAAGAATTAGTTCTTTTGCTTTGCCCATGCCAACAATCTTTGGTAATCTTGAAGTTCCACCCCATGCAGGAATTAGTCCGAGACTTACCTCTGGTGCTCCGAGTTTCGCTTCTTCTTGTGCGATTCTTATGTCGCATGCTAATGAGAGTTCTAATCCGCCGCCAAGGCATAGACCATTGATTGCTGCAATTACTGGCTTTGGAAAGTCCTCGATACGGCGAAATAATTCTTGTCCTTTCTTTAGAAATTCATTGACTTGTTCCTGCTCGGCAGTACTTACGAATTTTAGGTCAGCACCGACAGAGAAGACTTTTTGTCCTTCGGCAGTAATAACTAGTACTTTGACTTCTTTGTCTTGTTCTGCTTGGTCTAGTGCTTTGTGTAGACCTTCGATAAGGTCTAGGTTTATTGCATTGAGAGCATCAGGGCGGTTTAGTATTATTTTACCAATGTTTTTTTCTGTTGAGAGAAAACTCCCTTCTTTTCTGAATAGTACTACTTCTGTGCTCATTGTTATATGGTTATGAAATATCACTTAAGAGTTTTATCCGTAAAAAACAATCAAAATGAAAAAAAATCGAAATGGTTGAAACCATTAAATTTTATGGTTAAATAGTCTACCCCCCGTTATTTTGAGATCTATCAAACTAAAAAAGATACGAAAAACGGAGAAACTAAAGTGATTGTTCTTAATAATTAAACGTGTTAATCATTATTGCTTTTTATATTCGTAGAATCCTTTTCCAGTTTTCATTCCTAAATGCCCTTTTTCAACCAATTCTACTAACGACTTAGATGGTTTATAACAAGGACCTAGTTTTTCTTCTAAAGTTCTCATTGAAGCTAATGCCACGTCTAATCCCACCATATCAGCAAGAGCAAATGGCCCTACTGGGAAGTTAGCACCTAAAACCATTGCCTTATCGATAGATTCGATATCTGAAACTCCTTCATCATAAAGTTTGATTGCTTCATTTAATACCGGGACAAGTATTCTATTTACTATAAAGCCGGGAGAATCCTTAGCAACTATTGGTGTTTTACCTAAGGAAACCACAAATTCTTTAGCAACATTAACTGTATTTTCAGCTGTTTTTTCACCAACTACTACTTCAACAAGTTTCATTGCTGCAGGGGGATTAAAGAAATGAAGACCAATTACCTGTTCAGGTCTTTTTGTAACAGAACCTATTTCTGTAATACTAAGAGTACTTGTATTTGATGCCAATATAGCATGTTCTGGGGCAGCATTATCCACTCTTTGAAATACTTGTTTTTTTACTTCCATATTTTCATAGACAGCCTCGATTACTAAGTCTGCATTTTTTACTGCCTCTTCCATTTTTTCATTCGTAGATATGCGATAAAACATTTCTTCGGCTTCCTTAGGATTCATTTTTCCTCTCTGAATTCCCCCCATTATTTGATTTCTTATTCTGTCCATTGCTTTATCGAGTATTTCTTTAGATACGTCGTTCATAACAACTTTGTATCCATTTGCTGCTGCCACATAAACTATTCCAGAACCCATAGTTCCGCTACCGATTACTGTTACATTTTTTATTTCCACATTATTCACCTCTGTGATAAAATTAGTTAAGGGGTAAAATGATTTGCTTGTTTAGTGATTGTTTTTTAATCTTAAATGTTTTATGGGGGTAAAACACTCACACATCTTAAATTGAATTAGAACATACTATACTTAAGATTGGGCTAAGACAACCCATATTTGCCGTGAATAATAGAAATAATCAAATCCAAGTCCGTAAGGCATAATCCTGAGGAACGTTTTCTTGGTGAAATTGGATAGAAAAGAACTCTCTAAGTAAGGAGTTATTAACGTAATAATATGCCCGCAAAGAAATGTTTCTTTAATTGCTTGGGAAATTTTCTTTTTTTGTATTATTGCGTTGTTAAGAATCTTTATATTTTAATTGCCCCTAAAGTGATTAGGACTTGAGATATATAAGGTGACACCCTTATTGGAGGTCTTTGACCCCCCCACCCCTAAAACCACAAAAAACAACAAAAACAACAAAAACAACAACGGTTTGAGAAGAACCCTATAGGTCTGGAAATCCTGATAGAGATTTTCACACAATTTACTATACATAGTTTGAGAAGAACTCTAAAGGTCTGGAAACGAAACCTATGTTCTTCTATTGGCGGAACTACTAACCGTCTCATTTGAGAAGAACATTAGAGGTATGTTGACTCACGATTCAACAAACATTTTAATCTTTTTTCAAACTCAGAAATTGAGAGCACTGTAATAAGTGATTCAAATGAATAAGAAATTGTTCTATTCAATAGTCGTTCTACTGTTATTAATTCTTCCTAGTCATGCGAATCAAATAACAAATAACTCTTCCCTGAGTGATGTAAATGTTAATCAAAGTAGCGATGGAGCACCAATTGTTTCAATAATAAACCCAGATAATCAGTCTATAGTAGGGGATATCGTTACTATCGATGTAAAAGCCGCAGACAGCGATGGAATCGCAGCATATCAAATCTTAATTGATGGAGTTGTTGTAGGGAATAATCAGACATATTATTGGAATACAACAAAGGTTTCTTCTGGTGAACACATCATTGAAGCAATTGCTAAAGATACTCTTGGCAATATTGGAAGCACAAAACATGTTGTTACTGTGGATACTAACTATCAAAGCGGAGTCTTTAAATTTTTAACTTATAACATCTTAGAAACAGGTCGTATTCCCCAATGGAAAGATGTTATTAAAGAAGAAAATCCAGACATAATGGTTCTTGTTGAAACAGGTAAATGGGTTAATGGCTCTACTGAGTTCAATAGCGTAGTAAATGAACTAAGCAGTTACTTCCCAGATGAACACCCCTATTACGCCTACACCACAAAAGCAGTTTCATCTACTGACGGAGAAGCCATCTTAAGCCGTTATCCCATAATTAATGCCACACAACTCGGCACATTATATCATGATGACGGGACTTCTTTTGAACCTGCTCATGACTTTTTATATGCCGTAGTAAAAATCGGTCAAATGTATGTTCATGTATTTGGTACTCACCTAAAATGTTGTTCTGGTGAATTAAACGAAATATCTCGTGAAGAAGATATTGAGGGAATTCTTAATTTTATGGACACTTTGGGAAATGTTCCAATAATCTTTGCGGGCGACTTTAACTCATTTTCACCTCAAGACGTTGGTAATTTAGCACCTAAACCTGGGAATCTGGGTGACGGTCCAATATCAATGATGCTTAATAACTCCAATCCCCGAGGATCAAAAATCCACCATTTTTATGATGTTTACAGAATACTTAATCCGTATAATCCCGGCTATACTTATGTGGATGACTTTTATAGAAGCAGAATAGACTTTATCTTTGTAAATCAGTACTTCAGAAATGCTCTTGTAAATTCTACTGTTGCTAGTACTCCTTCTGGAAAAATAGGGAGTGATCACTATCCTGTCGATGCATTTCTTAACCTTGACTTCACCACTCTTGATTTAAGACCACCATTACCCGTACATGACCTAAATGCAAACATCCTTAACAGCTCCGCAGTAAAACTTAGTTGGGCTCCTTGTGTCGAATCAGATTTTGATCATTATAATATTTATAGAAATAATAGCTTAATTGCTCAAACAAAAACTAATGAGTATAATGATACTGGTTTATCTACAGATACTTATTATGTCTATGATATTAAACCTGTAGACATAAATGACAATGAAGGTGTTGCCTCTAGTCCTATCATTTTGGTAACGAATTTAGGTGTTATGACCCTCCCTGAAGCACCAGTAGTAAAAACGAGTGTAGACGAAAATAACTATGTAATTCTTACTTGGGAACAACCAGAACCTAAGCAATTCCCTATAATCGAATATCGCATTTATAAAGGAGCATCTAAAGATGGCCTTTACAGATTATTTGCAATTACAACATCAACAAATTATACCGATCGTTATACTTTTCCAGGCTTCACTTATTACTATTATGTCATTGCTGTTAATGCATTAGGAGAAAGCCCTGAATCTGAAATTGTCAGCGCTACAATCCCTCAATCTACGACCACAACAACTTCATCTAATCAAAATATAACACCTACAAACGAAGAGAGTACTCCTATCAATTTCAGTGTTTTCCTTCTCACACTACCTTTAATTGTATTATTAATTAATTTCTTTAAAAAACAAAGAAAACGTTCCTAGCAATAGACCCCTAAATTACTCAGAAATTCTTTTTATTCTTTTCTCTTTTTTATTTTTATAAGGCCATTAAATGACAGAAAAAGTTTGATCTCATAACAAGTTTTTTAACAATTCGTTGAGGGTCAATATTTGCTGACTCAGAGGCTTGTTAAAGTCCGAGGAAGGTGTATTGATCATGGCACTAAAGAAGATCGATCTACCTGAGGAGATCGTCAATGAAGCTCTAGAGCTTCTTGAACGCGCTCGTGACACAGGAAAAATTAAGAAAGGAACTAACGAAGTAACAAAAGCAGTAGAACGCGGTATCGCAAAACTAGTAATTATCGGTGGAGATGTAGATCCCCCCGAAATAGTTGCCCATCTACCTATGCTCTGCCAAGAAAAAGGAATCGCTTACGTATTCACACAAACTAAAAAACAAGTAGGCGAAGCGGCAGGATTGGAGGTGGAAGCTGCAGCAGCCGCAATTGTTGACCCCGGAGCAGTAAAAACCGAAGTACAAGCACTAGCGCAAAGAATAAAGGAGTTCTTCTAACACCAAATATAATAGGTGGAATAAATGAGTGCAACGGAAGAAGACTCTGCAACACCAGCAGAAGTAATCCAACTCGTCGGACGAGCAAGTATTGTTGGAGACGTAATGCAAGTCCGCGTAAGAGTATTAGAAGGACCCGATAAAGGCAGAGTCATAACGCGAAACGTAAGAGGTCCTGTTCGTATAGGGGATATTTTAATGCTCCGTGAAACCGAACGTGAAGCCAGAAACTTACGTAAGCGTTAAGTCATGCTTAAGGAGGTACATTAAATGCTAAAAGAGGAAATCTGCAATTTCTGTGGGTCTACTATCCCCATTGGTAAAGGGTTTCTTTATGTCAAGAAAGATGGTACCGTACTAAAATTCTGCAGTAGAAAATGTAAAATTTCTATGCTAAAACTAAAAAGAAACCCCCGTAAACTTAAATGGACCAAGAAATACGAACGAAAAATCAAGTAATAACCCTCTTAAAATATTTCTTTTCCTTTTTTAATTTCCCTTATTCTAATCTATTAGAATTTTAACTTTCTCGGCGGGAAATCCTCTTCCGCAAGGGAGGGGATTAAATGAAAGCCGAAAACATCATATGTTTTTTTGTATATGTTTTTCTTGCAGGGCTGGGACGGCCCGTAGCGCTTGTGGAGAGAGTCTCCTCTGTGAAGCAGGAAGCCCCTTGCCAAAGCAAGGGGTAGTTCACTAAACCAGCATGTATGTTTTTAACTATGTCTGATAGAAGTTCTCTTTCGAAAGGTAGAAGTAAAACTATAACCATTAGATATAACTTGTGTTACATTAGAACGTATCTAAAACAAGACTGAGATTGCTTGTCTTTATAATACAAGTTGAGAAACATCTCATAAAAAATCCTCCAGATCATGCTTTACATGGAAGTGGTTCTGGGGCAATTGCTCTTATGAAATGGAAAAAAACCAAAAATATGCTTAAAAAAGCATTTTTCCGTGGTTTTCTTCTAAACAAAGTTTTTTACCACATTTAATTACGTCTTTATTTATTTTTATTGTAATAATACTCTATTAATTCCTTGTCAGTGTAACTCTCTGAAGTAAATAAGTAAATTTCAGTCTCTGGTTTTAAATAATAGTTTCTTGGAAGACCTGCTTTCATACATGTATGCTCCAAAAATTCAATGGGCCCCCATCCGTATTCTGTGGCAACTTTTGGTAATAATAAGCCACTCATACCTTTGTATTTTACAACTAGTCCATGTTTTCCAGGGATTATTATTTTAGCAAGTTTCACAGGATCATGTTCATCAATTTTTTCTAATGGACTTAAAATATCGACGCTGAACTCTATTAAAGGAAGTTCTTCAACTCTAACCGGTGGGAATCGTGGGTCACTAACTGCAGCACTAATTGCTGCTAATGCAAGTGCTTTTCCTAAGGGATAAATTGGCAAAGGAAATCCAATACATCCCCTAAGATTCTCAATTCCCATATCTATCCGATATAGAGTTACGAATGCACCTCTAACTTCTTTTAAAAATTCAGGTGCATTTGTTAAATTGGGTTCCCATCTTTCCCCTTCAACTAAATATTTATCAACAGCTGTATGTGCAATGCAAAGAGCTAAATCTGCTTCTTCGTAACTCATTTGTAGTCCCAAATAAACGTAGAATAATACTTATTAGTGAATTACCCCTTGCTTACGCAAGTGGGCTTTTCCGACCGTGGTTTCACGGTATTAGGGGACTCCCGCACGAGACCCCTTCATGGGCCCCTCTGTCTCAGAGGTACCCTCAACAAAAACATGTATGTCATACGGGCATATAAGAGTATCGGCTTTCATCCCTTCAACTAACCTTGCTGAAAGGGACTTCATGCCTATAAAGTTAAAACAAAGAGTAATAATTTTTGAAGTCTAATTTTTAATTTTGCTTTCTTTGAGCACCTATTATCTCTTTTGCCTTGTTTCTTAATGCTTCAGCAGTTTTTTTTTCTCCAATTGATTCAAATAATTTTGCTGCAGTTTCATATTCTTTTGCAGCGACGAATTCTGCGTCTAATCCGTTCTGTTCCATTACTAATTGCCCATAGTCTAAATGTAACTGTGCAAGACGGCGTGTCACTCTTCTTAACAATTCTGTCTCTCCTATCTCATGTATCAAAGAAATGGTTCTTTGAACAATAGCCTTTCTTTCAGAAATCGGGCGATCTGGCTCTTCTGATAACTCTAAATTTAACCGAACTAAATCTTTTATAGCGAACATTCTTTTCTCAGGATCCATTACTCTTAGAATCTCAGCCATTAATTCTAGCGCTTCGATCTTCTCTTTTTTATTAATAGTATGTGTAACTATTTCTTGTGATGTTAAGTACGCCTCGTTAAAAGCTAGTTTCCCAAGATGTTGATATAATCTTGCCATTTTTAGTTTATTATCAACTCGAGACCACGCATCAATTGCTCGGTAACAGAAATAAATTGCTTTCGTAGTTTCTCCATGTTTAATACAAAGCTGAACGATATGTTCAAAAGTTACTGCTGCCTCAGGAAATCTGCTCGCTTGCAAATTATATTCCGCTTCATCAAGATAAATCTTAAAGTTTGGCTCATCTTCCACCGGCACTTTATCATCACTATTGAAGTCTATAATTTTTTTTTAGTCAAAAACTCTTCTTTCATAATAGCTAATATTTAATACAAATAATAAACACATTATTCCCAAAAAACCATTAAAAATAGCCTCTTTTATCTTGTTTTTTGAAACAGATTGTTATATAGATTTATTCAAATAAATGAGTTGCTTATTTCACTCATTCAAACATTATCTATGGTTATATTCCATTATTCTTAATTACTTGTAGTTAAATTAGTACTTGCGAAGTTCGACGAGCCGAACATCGGGTGGTGATTGGGTGTACCCCTTATCTGTAGCAGTACCTGGAAAAAAATATATTATCGTAGCAATCCAAGCTAGAAACCATGCTGTTAAAAGACTTGCACAGTTAGGTCTATTAAAAAACACTCCTGTGTTTGTAATAAAAAATCTTGGTCGTGGACCGATTTTAGTCGAAGCAAGAAACAGTAAAATAGTCTTAGGAAGGGGTCTTGCAAATAAAATTATTGTTCAACCATTAAATTAATTTTTTATTAATAAAACTCGGAGGAATGGGCTTGTTTCCTGAAAAAAAAACACTTGAAAAAATAAAAATTGCACTGATTGGAAATCCTAATGTGGGTAAAACGGCTATCTTTAACTACTTAACAAAGTCATCTCAAAAGGTAGCAAATTTCCCGGGTATTACTGTTAAAGGAAAAAGCGGCTTTTTTACTGCTAAAAATAAAAAATTTATTGTAACTGATCTCCCTGGGACATATGGTTTTGGTACTGATTCTCCAGAAGAAAAAGTCGCAAAAAAATTCCTTTTAGATGAAGATTTAAATTTAATTATTAACGTAGTAGACGCTACAAAACTTGAACGAAATTTAATACTAACACTTCAATTAACAGGCTTTAAAAAACCCATGATTATTGTACTTACCTTTGCAGATAAAATTGAAGAAGAAGGCATTGATATTAATTATGAAGAGTTATCGAAAATATTTGGTGTGCCTGTTATTCCCATCTCTGCATTACATAAACACGACTTAGAGCATTTAAAGCAGTTTATTATTCAATATATTCAATCTCCTTTGATACCTGAAACGATTCTTAAGGCAGATGAAATCTTAGATCTCTCACCAAAAATTAAGGCGTTATATTTATACTTGAAGAATATCTCAATCCCGAAAAAATTAAAAAATCTATCTTTAGAATGGTTAACTTTCCTGGTTGCTACAAATGATGAAGTAGTTTTAGAGCATTTTGACAGGGAAACTCGGGAACAGATTAATTCAATTTTACAAGAAACAGATATGCACTTAGAAAACGAAGAAGTTCCAGTATCTCTTCTATTTATTAACTATCTGTACGAAAAAGTACAAGAAATAATTAAGAAGGTATATTCAAACAAGGAAGAAGTAAATACAAAAACAATAATGGAACTAATAGACGAAGTACTTCTTGATCCTATTGTTGGTCTATTAGTGTTTTCTGCAGTCATATGGTTGACTTTTAAACTAACTTTTGATGTTTCACAGCCTTTTTCTACATTAATCGAAATTATGATTAATCAAGTTATAGCTATGATACATCATTATCTTCCACAAAATGTTTTTACTTCTTTCTTATCTGATGGATTAATAAGTGGAATTGGATTTATATTGACGTTTCTTCCACAGCTAGCCTTTTTGTTTTTCGGGATAACATTACTGGAACAAACTGGATATTTAACAAGAGTAGTATTTGTAACGGACAGATTTCTCAACAAACTAGGAATTACTGGGAAATCATTAGCCCCATTACTTCTGGGCTTTGGATGTAATGTTTCAGGTGTTCTTGCTACTAAGACAATACCCGATGAAAAAGAAAGAATAATCACGATTCTTGTGAACCCTTTTATGTCATGTAGTGCTAGATTACCAGTATATGTATTAATTTCATCTGCACTATTTCCACAAATAGCAAGTTTAGTAATAACTGGGATCTATCTTGGGGGAATAATGCTTGCTGCTTTTATGATTTGGGTTTACAGAAAAACATTGTTTCGTGGGGAACAGTCGAGTCTCTTAATAGAAATGCCTGAGTTAACTCTCCCCCCAACGTCCAGTATCTTTTATCAGATATATCTATATCTAAAAGATTTTACTCTGCATGCGGGTTTTGGTATAACAATTGGTGTGGTAATAATATGGGTATTATCGATTACTGGGCCGTCAGGATATTTAGGTCCCGATGCTTTAAATAACCAAGCGTTAATACAACAGTCATGGGTTTATAAAATCGGTCAATTATTAGAAACTATTTTTAAACCGATGGGATGGGAAACTCCTTTAATAGTAGCTTTAATATTGGGTTTTATCGCTAAAGAAGTGGTTGTAGGGACCTTAGCAGTACTTTATGGCCATGGGAATATGGCTCAACTTGTACCGATCTTATCTAGTGTTATGAGTCCAGTGCAAGGCATTGCTTATATGGTGTTTGTATTAACTTACACTCCTTGTATAGCTACAGTGTTTGCCATAAAAGAAGAATTAGGTATAAAATGGACCATTTTCTCAATTATTAATGGATTAGTGACCGCATGGTTCTTATCTTTTCTAATAATAACAATTGGAGGCCTATTGCTATGAATAGCACTAATTTAAAATCTAAGAATAATTGTTCCATTAATTATTATGTGCTATTAGAAATGATGATTATAGTATTTACTTTAATAATTTATTTTTCAATTAATAGTTTTTCACAATCGTTCTTAACCGGCGATATGGCTTCTACAGTATTTTATTTAATTATTTTAGTAATTTTATTTATAGGTTTTAAGAAAAGTGATAGACTATCTGTAATTAGTGAACAGAGTATTCCTTATTATTTAGTTGCAAATGTGTTAGTCTTACTTTATATTGTTGTTTCTTTTTTGTCGAAAATTGCATTGTTTATTGACCAATGGCTGAATGGTATTCCTACAAGTTTCCAATTCTTAGTTTATCCGATAGACATCTTTTTCTTTTCTGGCCTTATCATAGCTCTTTTTCTCCCCCTAATATATAACCAAAGCAAGAAACAGTTAGGTGTCAAATGATGCTTATATTGGAACTGAGTAAAATATTAGCTAGTAAGCAAGTTCATTGCGTTACCTCTTTATCTATGGAATTAGGAGTAAGTAAAGAAGAAATAAAAATAGCTCTCGATTTATTAAAGCAATATGGTTTTCTAAATAATTTGGAAATAATTAATGTTAATGGGAAATTAATGTCGGCATGTAAAACAAGTTCATTAGAAGCAATGTGTAGCTCGTGTAAAATGGGTTTTTGTTTGTTAAAAACAATGAATAAATAAGAAATTATTACTTCAAATTTATGCTCTTAAAATCACTTTATTTATTGTTTTCTAAGGTCTCTGTGTACAAAAAATAAGAAATATTCTGAAAAGATGAGAAATCCCATAAACCTAAAATAGTTTAGCAAGGAGATATCATATGAAGTGGGACTATGAGCCAAAAAGTCAAGTATTTCATAAAAGTAGTTCTATGCGGTGAAGCTGCAGTCGGAAAGACAAGCCTACGAAGAAAATGGATGGGAAAAGGCTTTTCTTCGTCATATCTCCCAACTCTCGGTGCTGACTTTGCTGTTTATTCTACGGAATATAATAATCAATCTGTAGAAGTTCAAATTTGGGACTTAGCCGGCCAGCCTACGTTTGAGCTTTTAAGAAAAAGATTTTTTATCGGTGTTACCGCGGCCTTATTAGTATTTGATTTAACAAGAGAAGATACGTTATTAAAACTTTCAAAATGGATATTAGAACTACAAGAATCAAATCCTGGTCAGAAAATACCTGTATTGTTTATCGGGAACAAGAACGATCTTAAAGATAAAAGAACAGTTAATAGTAGTTTAATAGAAGAATTCGTGAAAAAAATAGAGAATAATCCTCAATATAATGTTGAAATAATTGGAAGTATTGAAACTTCAGCAAAAACTGGAGAACATGTAGATGAGGCATTTAAGACCATAATAAATCATGCTTTAGAGTCTCAATTCTTAAAAAATAATGTAAATGCACGTTAATTCATTTTTAGAAATAAAAAATTAAAGAACTTAATAACAAATAATTGACTCATTATTCCCTTTATCTTTGATAGAAAGAAGCTAAAAAACTATTGATCAAAAGTAAGCGAAAATAATGGCATAAAGAAAACTGTTTTAATAATGACAACACCCCTTTGAATTAGGAGATAGCACATGGGAGAACAAAATTCAGATGTCCCCCAAATTGATGAGTCTACATTACTCATTCCATTAGATGATTATTTAGAATCTGGTGTTCATATCGGAACAAAACTCGCCACCGAATTCATGAAACCCTATATTTACAGGGTACGTGCGGATGGGCTATATGTATTAGACGTAAAAGCAACTGATGATAGAATAAGGGCAGCTGCTAAATTACTGGCAAGATACGATCCTGAGTCCGTAGCAGTTATTTCGGCAAGGCAATACGGGACAGTTCCTGCAGCTAAAATGGCACGTATTGCTGGTTTTAAAGTAATTCCTGGGCGATTTGTTCCTGGAACATTTACAAATCCTGAGCATCATGGGTTCATAGAACCTGAAATTGTATTTCTCAATGACCCTAGAACTGATTCACAAGCGCTTAACGAAGCAGTTAAAATGGGCATTCCTGTAGTAGCTCTCTGTGATACTGATAACGTAACCAGCTTTGTAGATCTAGTAATTCCGTGTAATAACAAAGGACGAAGGGCGCTCGCTAGAGTTTATCACTTATTAACACAGCAAATCCTTAGAGAAAGAGGAGAATTAGGTCCCGACGAAGAATTACCTGCTTCAATGGAAGACTTTTCATACAAAATTGTAAAAAGTTAAAAAGCACATTTTTATCAAAAAATAATTTCTTTTTCTTCTGTGTGCTTTTTTTAAATAAGGTCAAATCTCATAATTACCAATTTTATAAGTTCAGATATTATTATTTGGAGTTATAAAACTCAGAATCATAATATTCCATGAGTTGTTGTAATAGTTTCATACGTTTTTTCATTGCTTTTAAACGTATTTTTAATACTTCAACACCACGTTCTGTAATAAAGTATACCCTCTTATCTTTTTTAGTAGTAGAAGAATCCCATTTTGAGCTAACAAACCCTTTTTTCTCCATACGCCGAAGCATAGTATATATTACTCCTGGTTTTGGAATATACTCCCCAGCTGTTATATTTTCAAGTTCTTTTTTCAATCTATATCCATGAATGGGATTAGCTCTTTCTTTGTGAATTAACCAGAGAATTAATGTCTCTATAAATGATTTACTTCCATAACAGCCGTTTATTGAGCCTTTATTACAGATTATTCTTCCTCTCCATTTTTTTAATAGACCCTAAAGAAAACAGTATGATTTAATTTTTATTTAGTTTATTTTAGTGTATCATTTAACCTTTTAGTCGCAATAACTAAAAATACTGCTGAAAAAATTATTAGTGCAACCATGTCTGTGATATAAGATTTTACAGTTCCTTGCATTATTAAAGAATATTTTAGAGAATCAACTACATAAGTTAATGGCATTAGATACGCAATTATTTGTAGATATCTTGGGAAACTCTCAATTGGAAGAAATATTCCTGATATAAACATCATTGGTATCCGAATAATATTTAGTGGTGTCATTGCTTCATGAACACGTTTGGCAGTAGCAGCTAAAAGCATACCTAAACCGGAGGAACACAATGAAGACGCAGTTAGGGCCGTGAGAAACATAAAATAATTTGTAGGGCTTTTAGCGATTAATGCTAAAATACTAATTGGGATAATAGTAATAACAAAACCATAAATACAGCTAGCAATTGTTTTACCAATGATAAGGAATATTAATGGAACAGGCATGGAAATCTGAGTGTCAAATGTGTTCTTAGCGCGTTCTAACGCCAACGTAGTTACTGCTATTGAAGAGCTTCCAAAAAACACAGTAAGCGCGGCCAGTCCGGGTAACGCAACAGATAAAGGAAGATTTCTTCCCAACCAGAAAGTTAGGAACATCAATATAGGGAATAATAATCCCATCATTAATGCTGCGGGAGAAGAATAATAAATTCTTAAATCCTTCCATGCGATGTAAAATGATTTAATAATATTTTTAGAAAGTGTATTTTTTCCCATATTTATCACTTACTCCTACATTTTCATTTTTCTCATTTTGCCAATTTGTTCAATTCTTTCAAGCTCTAATGAGGAGAGTCCTGTTAATTCAACAAAAGTATCCTCCAAGGAGGGAGCCATAGTATTAAGAGAAACAATTCTCAAGTTTTTCTTTGAAGCAAAATTTACTAATTCCTTAATAGTTTCAGAAATGTCATCAGTATGAATAATAAATTTATCTGCATACTTCTTTACTAATTTGACATTGGGTAGCTTTTGAATTTCTTCTGCAATGTTCTCTAATGTATTTTCAAAAGAAATTTCTAATGTTCTTTTCTTTTTACTTTGAGCTTTAAGATTCTCGGGACTGTCAATCGCGATGATCTTACCATTTTTAATAATCCCAATTCGATCACAAAGAGAATCTGCTTCTTCGATATAATGAGTAGTCAAGAAAATAGTCACTCCATTTTCATTAAGTTTTCTTAAAAATTGTCGTATCATCCTCGAGCTTTGAACATCTAGCCCAGAGGTTGGTTCATCTAAGAATAGAACCTGGGGGTCATGCATAAGAGCTAAAGCAATGGCAACCCTTTTTCGTAAACCTTTAGAAAAGTTTTCCACTTTTTCATTTCTACGATTATAAAGACCTAATAGTTTAAGTAAGTCTTCAGCCCGTTTTCTACGTTCTTCTCGAGAAAGACTGTGCAATGCGCCTGCAAACATTAGATTGTCCCATGCACTCATTTCTAAATATGGGTTTGCAGTTTCGGAGATTATTCCAATATTGCTTTTTACTTCTACAGAATTCTTTCTCACATCGATTCCAGTAACAAAAATATTTCCTGATGAAGGCTTCAATAGCCCAGTTAATATTCTGATAGTCGTTGTTTTTCCTGCACCATTAGGTCCCAATAACCCAAAAAATTCCCCTTCACGAACATTAAAGGAGATATTATCCACAGCTAAAAATTTCTTATAATATTTTGTTAAGCCTTCTACTTCTATAATGTCCATTTTTTTTCGCCTGAAAAGTAATCATGTATAGGTAACAACAATACCTATAAATTTGTTATCTATATGTAATCTAAAATTAACAACAAAGCAGCAAAAATTGATTAAACGTTTAAAAAATTCTAAATAAGTTAGGATTTATAAAAATAATTTTTTAACTCTGTAAATGTTAAGTTGCCTTCTAATATATAGGTGATGAACAAGCAAACCAACAACTCTTAAAATAAAAATAGGATGGGGACAGCATATAGTCTTTCTGTATTAAAAAACAATAAAACATTATTCAAGAGCTATTTCTTACAATAAAAAAAGTGGTTGCGGGGCACGTGCTCTTGATGAAGCAGAAAGTCTCTTAAGAAAAAGGGGATAACTAACGTATTATTTATTCATTTTATTTAGGATATATGTACGTCCCTCTCTCTTTTGCTCCTATTAATACATTATATAGGGCCCCATCCTTATTACCGTTTATTACGACCACTTCACTTCCTGAGTCTATGATTGGTAATATCTTTTTTAGTTTTCCGCGCATTCCTTCTGTGACATCATCGTATTTACTTTCCCCCACATTTCCAGATTTAAGAAGTCTTAGGACATCTGAAATTTTTAAATGCTCTAATAATTCTGCATCAGGATATGTTTTAGGATCTTTTGTATAAATTCCTTCTACGTCAGTAACAAAAACACACTTAGTTGGACCAATATATTTCGCTAATATTTCACAAAGTAGGTCTCCACTAATTATCGTGGATCCTTTTCTATAGTCTAGTATTGCATCTCCATGTAACACCGGTGTAAAATTCATTCTGATTGCTTGTAATAATGCGTGGTCTTCAAAATGGAAAACTTGGCCATTTAATGTAGTAAATATTGCACTTGGCTGTATTGGAAATGGATTTAATCCAACATCAAATAATGCTTGTGATACTATTTCTCGCAATTCGTCCATCTGGATTCTTAAAAAAGAAAACATGCGAAATTGCGTTCTCTCTTTCATACCAAAATGTAGACCATATTTTTTAGCGATACCATGTCCGTAAGAACCAGCACCATGAATAATAATTGCTGGTACTTTAGCAGCAGCAATCTCGTCTGCAAGTCTTTTAATAGTTTCTTCTTTAGCTTTAAATTCATGTTCCTTATCAGTAATAACCGATCCTCCAAGTTTAATTAAAATTGGCGTTTGTAACTCTATGTCTTCTATTATTTCTAACATTTAGTAACACCTTCATTTGTTAAAACAGTACTGAAGACCTCTGCACCAACACTTATTAGAGCTTCCTTAATTAATTGAGCTTTTTCTGAGTCTTCAGCCAATGCAATCATACAGCCTCCACCTCCTGCACCCGTAAGTTTTGCGCCTAATGCCCCAGCTTCCCTCGCAATCCATACGTATTTATCGAGTAATGGGTGACTTACACCTAACCCGTGAAGTAACCCATGATTAATGTCCATTAATTCACCTAAATGGGATAAATCCCCTTTTTTTAAGGCATCCCTACCTTGTTCTACAATGTTAGAAATAGAATCAAAAATATATCTTAAAATCGTCCCTCGTCTCTCCAATCTCTCTGCAACAGCAGCCACAAGTCTTGCAGTACTTCTAGGGACTTTAGTATTAGCAATTATCAAGGGAATCTCATACTTAATTTCTTCTCTTACTGGTTCTTCCCCTTTTTTAAAGTAAACCATACCTCCAAGTGACGTAATAGTGTTATCTATCCCACTTGGTTTTCCGTGAGTTATTTTCTCACCTTCAAAAGCAACTTTCCTTACTTGCTGTGGATCTAATTCTTCTTGTTTAACTAAAAATCCCGCACCTGCAACACTTGTCGAAACAGATGCACTACTACCCAATCCTGCTCCAACAGGTATTTCTGACTCTAAAACAAGATTAATATTATGTTGCTGGATAAATTCTTCTTTTAATATGATTCCCAATTCTAATGCAAATGGATCAAGTACTCCAAATTTTTTATTATTCCCATTAACTAATTCTTTTATTTCTTCTAATGAATAAACTCTTTTTTCTTTAAGTTCTTTAGAAATAATGTTAATGAAGCCTTTTTTTTGTGGTTCTAAGTCAAGATTAATTCTTGCCTTAGAACGAATATTCAACGCAACAGCTATTGCAGGTGTACCATGAACCACAGAGTGTTCACCAAATAGAATTACTTTAGATGGAGCAGTAGCACAATAACTACTCGTCATTTTTTCACCGTCCATATCCATCACAATGTTCTCATTAGGGCTTTTTATTTTATCTCCAAGAGCTTCGTTTTTCCTCCTTCTGAATATTTATTTTTATAAATAATAGACTGTTGTCTGTTTTACATGCTTATTAATTTATGAAAAAACATGTTTAGAGAAAACTTTTTAAATAAGTTGAAGGGGACTTAATTATATCTGAAAACTGAATTTTCACGCATTGTTATGGCCAAAAACTAGAACATATATCTTATATAATTACAAGTGTTTAAATATTTTCAATGACCATTCTAGTTTGACTACTGTGGTAGTAAATGGCTGGTGGATATGACTCAACAAACAGCAGAAGAACTCATTTGTCCTGAATGCTCAAGTAGAAATATTGGGTTATCATCTAGAGACGGGCATTATGTTTGCTTAAATTGTGGGTTAGTCTTAGACATTCCTGTAATTGATACCTCTCCAGAATATAGGATTTATTCCAAAGAAGATGCTAAACAAAAGGAAAGGGTGGGTGCTCCTCTAAGTATGTTGAAAGTAGATAAAGGTTTATCTACTTCCATAGGCAGAGGAGAGAGGGATGCTTATGGTAACTTAATCAGTCCATTACAAGCAGCAAGAATCAAAAGACTACGAAAAATAAATAATCGTTATTCAAAAAGTCAAACAAGAAATCTTAAACAAGCATTAAGAGAAATTAATAGAGTTGTTTCTGAATTAGGTTTTTCAGAAAATGTTGCTGAAACAGCCTCTGTATTTTACAGGAAAGCGTTAAAAGAAAACCTTGTACGTGGTAGAAGTATAAAGTGCATGGTTGGAGCCTCAGTTTATATGGCTTGTCGGCAATTAAATATCCCTATTGTAATTAAAGACTTAGAACAAGTAATTGGCTATGACCGCAAGAGTATTGCTAGATGCTATAGAGTAATGGTTTCTAAAATAAAAATTAATTTAGACAGACAGGATCCTTCCTCACTTATTAATCGTCTCGGCGATGAATTAAAGTTAACTCCTGAAACTAAAAAAGAAGCAATTAAAATCTTAGAAGAAGTTCGTGCAAAAAGATTAGATGTAGGCAAAGCACCAATGAGTGTTGCAGGTGCTGCAATATATCTTGCTTGTATTCGTACGGGTGAGAGGAGAACACAACAAATGGTTGCTAAAGCTGCAAAAACAACCCCTGTAACGTTAAGAAATCGGTTTAAAGAAATCGCAAATGCTTTGGATCTCGCCTTAGATATAAAAAGAGGGGCTGCTGCAACACCAGTATATTTCAAAAATCCCTGGGAAGATGAAGAATAAGGAGCGTCATAATAAATATGTATGGATCGGAAGCACAATACTTCATTTGTTAAACTTCTGCTTTTTTTTTGCGTTATCCTCCTCAAAATTCCCAGTTTATTTAATGTCTTTTTCGCAAAGCATTTATTGTTTTTGTGTTGAAATGTTTTTGCTGGTTTGTGCCGTCGTGACCGTAAGTCAAGCCGGCTGGCGTGCCAGTTGGTAGTGAGCTGTGCTCGCGAAGGCTGGCAA
>JAMOVR010000317.1 GCA_027061945.1 Candidatus Heimdallarchaeota archaeon | reverse complement strand
GGCATTAAAAAATGGGGTGTATTGGTGGCTGATGTTGATAACCTAGGAGTCCTTTTCAGAGAGAGGCTTCCTCGTGAAGAAGGGACAGTTTCCCGCCTTTCTTTTATAAGTTATCTGTTACAATTTTTCTTTGGGGCATTCGTTCCACATCTGGCGGAGGAAGTTGGAAAAGAAAAAATAGCCATTATTTATGCCGGAGGAGACGATCTGTTTCTTCTTGGGTCTTGGGACGCACTTCTCCCGTTTGCCAAAGAAGTTGAGGGAAATTTTCAACAATTTTTTCATAGAAGATTGACAATTTCTGCGGGGATATTTTTGGCGCCTAGAGCCAAATATCCCATTTCTCAAGCAGCTAAACTAGCCAAAGACGAACAAGAATTGGCCAAAACAAGAGAAAAGAATGCTATAGCTATCTTTTCACGTAGAATAATTTGGGAAGAACTAAAGGAGTTAGAAAACTTTAGAGATCTTCTCCTTACTGTTTGGGAAAAGACCAGGACTAAATCTATTTATAACCTCTTCTATCAGGTATTTTCTGAACTTGAACCTTTCGCTGAAAGTGGACGAGTGGAACTTTATCCCATTTGGCGGTTTCTATATCAAATTAAACGCTTTAAAGAACGCTATAATAAAGCTCAGAAAGAACTGCACGATCTCGAAGTAGCCTTAACAAGAAACCTTTTCCATCCTAATCCTTTAGCAGTAGGGCTTAGGATAGCAGATTATTTGACACGTTCAGAAAAGGAGGGAGACAGCAATGTCAGCTTTAAGTAAAAAAACAACTTTACAAACTCCTAAAGGTAGCGAAGATAAAGACAAATTGTCTCAACAGGAAAAAGAAGATATTAAAAAAATTATTAAAGAGCAAAATGCTAAAATCTTGAAAGAATTTGCTAACAAACTTGGTAAAAAGTATAGTCGTGATATTTCTACATCGCAGATTAGAAATGTTCTTGATCGGATTCAACGTATGAAAAAATATAATCCAAATGAATTATTGCTTTTAGAACCATTATTGGCTTATGTTGTTGGGAAACAACATAAAAATAAACGACCTATATTTGATCATTTTTATCAAGTCGTTAGTGAAGCTATCAATCAAGTGGAAAAAGAAGAACATTTTGATTATTTCCGTCGTTTCATAGAAGCTATTGTAGCTTATCACCGTTATCACGGTGGTAAGGAGTAAAGGAGGTTAGTTTATGCCAGCATTATTAGGAAAGTTGATCATAGAAGGTGCAATCAAAGCCGTCACAGGTTTACGTATTGGTGGAAGTTCTACCGGGCTCAAAATTGGCGGCGTAGATCTCAACGTTATTACTGACGCTTACGGCAAGCCCTATATCCCTGGTTCGTCACTTAAAGGAAAGACAAGACATCTTGCTGAGCGATTATATAATTGTTTGCCCGACGAAAAAGGATTGCATTTATGTAAAACTAATGAAAACTATAAAAAGTGTCCTGTGTGTCGTCTTTGGGGAACTTTAGGAACGACAGATTTTTCTATTCCCACCCTGACCCGCTTGATATTTCAAGATGTGCCCATTCATGAAGACAGCATAACCGAAGAAATGCGCCGTAATATGGATCTCCATTGGACGGAAGTAAAATGGGAAACCGCTATTGACCGACGCACGGGAACTGTTCTCCATGGCTCACTTAGGCAAGTGGAACGAGTTCCAGCTGGAGCGGTTTTCGGACCAATGCGCATCCTGGTAAGTCTTTATGAAAAAGATGATGTTGACCTTCTTAAAACACTTTTTGAGAGCATGGCTTTGCTTGAAGATGATTATTTAGGCGGCATGGGCTCGCGCGGATATGGTCAGGTTCAATTTCAAAATTTGAAAATTACCTGGAGGTCAGCAGAAGATTACCGAACTGGTAAAGATGGTAGCCTTATCTGGGAAGGGGAGATAGCCAAAGAGTTAGTCAAAAATTTTGAAGATATTAAAAGTAAAATCAGACTTAGGGAAGAAAGCTTATAAAGTAATGTTTAAAAGGGAGTTTTATATAGTCAAAATGCGTCCCAAGGGGCCTCTTCATCTTGGAGAACGTGAGGTCCTTGAAGGGTCTGCCTCTCTGCCTCATGCCGATACAATTTTTTCGGCCATATCTCATGCATGGATACTTCTTCATGGTGAACCAGAATGGCTTTCTGGAGATAATTCCTCTCCTCCACCATTTAAAATTTCTTCCGCTTTTCCGTGGTTTGAAAAAAAATTTTTTCTTCCGATCCCCCTCTCTTTTATCCCCCGCCAAAAAGAAGAGAAAAAAATAGTTTATATATCTATTTCTCTTTGGGAACGTATAGCTCGTGGTGAAAAGATAGACTTTTCGGTTCACAAAAATGATGTAATCCAGGATTCTGGAAAGCTTCTGATAAATTCGTCTCTTACAAAGAGAGTATGGCTTTATGGAGAGCGACCGCGAGTTGGTCTTTCTTCGCTATCTGCTCATCCCGGGGAACGCTTTTTTCATTTTGGAGAAGTCTGGTTTGCCCAAGAGGCTGGACTCTATTTTCTTGTCGAAAGTTCTGAAGAAATCTGGGAAAAGTTGCAAGGGGTCTTCCGGTTTGTTGCAGATGAAGGTATCGGCGGTGACCGAACTGTTGGTTGTGGCCTATTTGAAGCGCCGGAGTTTGATATGCTTTCTATTCGTGTTCCTGATAGCCTCTTTCAGATGCTTGTTTCTACATACTATCCTTGTTCTGATGAATTGGAGGGTCTTGAAAACGGTTATTACGAACTAATTGAGCGGGCGGGCTATGTTTACTCTCCTTATGGACAGAGTCTCAGGCGGGCCAAAGTGCGGCTATTTAGAGCTGGTTCAGTATTCCCTTGTGAACGATCGAGGCAAGGAAAGTTGGTGGATGTTACTCCAGCAACATTTAAACAACATAAAGTTTTTAGATACGGAATTTTTATGGGACTTCCGGTGAAGTTACCGGAGGAATTATGAAGCTCTGGCTTAAAGCTTTAACACCTATTCATATAGGTTCAGGGTATGAAATCTCGCCGATGGAATATTTCCTCGGCGATGGTTTTTCCCGTTTAGATTTAACCGCGCTTTTCAGTGATCCCGCTTTTAATCTTTATCGTAAAGATTTTCTTGAGAAAGCACGACGTGGCCAGCGCTATATTCGAGATGCAGTTCCGGACGAAAGCCTTCTAAAGAAACATGTCCTCTATGAAATTCCTATCTCTCCTGGGTCAAGGTCATATATAGCTTCTCATCCAATTAATGTTCGTGAACACATAAATTCGGCAGGTCGTATCTTTATCCCTGGATCAAGCATAAAAGGAGCTGTAATTTCAGCACTGCTTTTCAACAAAATAGGAAATCTGATCCATAAAGATCAAAATTTGAAATCTTCTATAAATGAAATGCTAAAAAAAGCATATTCCAAAAATTCTCAGGAGAAAAAAAGCTCTAACAATTTTTACGAAAAAATTATAGGACGCCTTTATGGAATATTAAGTGGGAAGAAACCAAGCAAATTCATCAAATGGGCTAAATTTGGAGACTCTGACCTCAAAGATCGTAGGGAATATCTTACCATTTATTACACTAAGGTAGTAGGAACAAAAACAGGAAGATCAATACCTATTGTTATTGAGGGAATACGGCAAGGAACTATATTTTCTTTTCGAGTTTCATCAGATGATCAAAGTTTTGTGCATCCTTTGCCTAAGAATTGGCTTAAGTTAATAGACAATTTTTATCGTCTAGTTTGGGAAAAAACATGGCCAGCTTTAAAGGTTCCTGATAAAGGATATTTAATAAGATTGGGCTATGGTTCTTCCTGCTGGGCAACATCTTTTCTTATGCTAAAAGAAAAATACAATCTAGACGGCCCTCTTAAATCTCCTCGTACCAAGCGTTTAATAGAAGGAAATATGCCTTTGGGTTGGGCTTTAATTTTTGAAACTCAGGAAGCAGCAAAAAATTTTGCGGATCTTGAACCCACAGCTTTAAAAGATAAATCGCAAAAGCCCGTAGATACTTCCAAGTTGTTTAACAACCCTCGTTTCAAAATACGGATTAAAAAATGAGGCGCTTTCTTTCTCCCTGTAGCACCAGTTTGTTGGCCAACCAAGTTCCAACGGAGCTGCGCAAGTTGGTATTCAAATACCCTAATGCTTCAACCCGAGTTTCCGGGGGTACGGAAGGTTTAAGGTAGAGTGAAGAAAATACTCTCTTTTTTAGGAACCGGCAATTATAGTCCAGTTGTTTATGAATGGAGTGATTCTTCTAAAGAATCTAAACAGGTTAAAACCCATCTCTTCCCTTATGCTCTTGCACAATACTTTTCAGATTATAGGGTAATTATTTTCGTAACGCAGAAAGCAAAAGAAGCAGGAAAAAAAGATCAAGAGCCCTATCTACAACAACTCGAAGAGAAACTGAAAGAACGTTTAATTCCTGTAACGATCCCTGAAGGACGAAATCCTGAAGAACTATGGCAAATATTTAATATCTTGGTAGAAAATGTTTCTCAAGAAGACGAAATTATCTTAGATATAACTCATGCCTTTCGTTCTATTCCTATGTTTTCTTTAGTAGCTTCCTCTTTTTTACGTCAGGTCAAAAGAGCCCAAATAAAGCATATTCTTTATGGTGCCTACGAAGCCAGAGAAAAGAGGGATGGCCAGGAAATAGCTCCGGTCTTTGATCTTTCATTAATTCTTGACTTGATGGACTGGATATCCGCTACTGACTTTTTCTTGTCACGAGGAGATGCAAAAAATCTTGCTTATATTTTGAGGAGAACGCATAGTAATTTGTGGAAGAAAAAACATTCTCTATCGGCTTCGAATCTTCCTAAGCTTTTATCTAAAGTAGGAAAAAATCTTGAAAGTTTTTCTTTGGCCCTTTGGCTTGCTCAACCTTGTGAAGTAATGAAATCAGCAAAAAAATTAGAAAAAGTACTTTCTCAAGCCAAAAATGAATTTGAAGAGTGGGCATTGCCATTTGCTACTATTCTTGGTGAACTACAAGATCAGGTTTCTAAACTTGCGAGTCAACAGCCAGACTATCTTAACGAAGACAATCTGTGTGTCCAAAAAGAGATCATTTCATACCTAATTGATAAGGGTCTTTATATGCAGGCTGTAAGTATGGCTCGCGAGTGGGTAATAAGTTGGATTATTTTTAAAAGCGGGCAAAATGATCTTATAAATAGATGGAAGAACCGTGAAGCAAGAGAAGAAATAGCAAGGATGCTAGGTAAGACTGCTATTTTAAAGAGAAGAAAAGATCAGTCTAGAGGAGAAAAAGACAATAATATTCCAGAATGGTTTAAACCTTTAGAAAAGAAGTTCGATTTGGGTAAATTGTGGAATTGGCTTGCAAATTTAAGAAACGAAATAGATCATTGTGGTATGCGTGAACATAGCCAAGATCTCAACAGTTTAAAGAATCAGGTAGAGGAGATTTCAAATAAAATAAAAGATCTTACATAAGATCATGGCATTTGAATTTTTTGCAATCTCCACGCTGGATGATCTCAGGGCCTTTTTGAGGAAATTTTTCCATGGGAAAAATGTAGAAGTTTATCTTTTTGGTTCGCGGGCCAGATGTGAAGAGAATGTCGGTTCAGACGTAGATCTCGCTATCGTCTCTGAGGCTGATCTCTCCGAAGACCTTGCTGTTCTGAGGGAGATTCTGGAGG
>JAMOVR010000316.1 GCA_027061945.1 Candidatus Heimdallarchaeota archaeon | reverse complement strand
TACCATCAATATATAGTTATATAAGAACAAGTTAAAACACTATTTTTTATTGTTTGTTAATATTATTATTGATTAGTTGTTGTTTATTATTCCATATCTTTCTGAAAGAGGTACTTCACGCCAACAGAGTTAAAAAAAATTAGATAAAAAGATAGATTATAACGCTAATGAGAAAAAAAGTTCTTTTTTTATGTACTCATAATTCCGCACGTTCACAAATAGCAGAAGGGCTCACAAAAAAGTACTTCAGCGATTAATATATTGTTTTTAGTGCTGGTACTAATCCCACTAGTCCCTATCCTTTAGCTCTAAAAGTTTTAGAAGAAGAGTGCGTAGATGTTTCAAAACATTATTCTAAAAATGTTAAAGAGTTTGTAAATAAAGAAATAGACCTTGTAATAACAGTATGTGATAATGCTAAGGAAAAATGCCCTGTATTTTATAATGCTAAAACAATAATTCATCATAATTTTGAAGACCTATCTTTTTTTGAAGGAAATAAAGAAGAAAAATTAGAAAGATTCAGAAAAACAAAAGAAGAGATCAAATCCTTTTTATTTAAACTGTTTAACAGCTAAATTTTCGAAAAAGGATTTAGATAATGCCTATATTTTATAAACGATGTTTGTAAGTGATTTCTTATGAATTGGCTACCTACATTTAATGAAATCTTATTAGCAGTGCTAATTATCGCTTGGGTAGGTATTGTAATAATTTCTTCAGAGTTACTTAGAGCAAAAGGAATAATGTCCACCTATTCAAGCCGAAAAATAGTACATATTGCAATAATTGTGCCTATAATATTAGCATATACTATGGTTGATCGTTCTTTATATCCTATAATAATTACGGGAATTGCATTTTTATTTAATTATTTTACCGCACCGGTATCTCCTATCAAAAGTTTTCGATTAAAAGTATTTTCGGAGGGACACAAATGGGGAACTGTACTTTTTTCTTTTTCTGTGTTCTTGATTTTTCTTTTCTGGTATTATCAACCAGCAATTGGACTGATTGCTGGGAGTGCCCTTTGTTTTGGGGATGGATTTAGCGGAATGATTGGTAAAAAATATGGAAAGATCAGACCCTCATTTTTAAAAGGGAAATCTATAGAAGGGTCCATCGTGTTCTTTTTGACCTCATTAATCGGGAGTGTTCTATTGTTTCTCATTGTCGGAGTTCAGGTTAATCAAAGTTTATTAGTTATCACTATAATTTCGTTACTAGTAGCAACGGTTACCGAAGTTTTTTCACCTGGTGGTTATGATAATGTCATTGTTCCGATAATAACTGGTTTTACTGCTCAGTTATTATTTATTGTTTTTTAACTCTGTTGGCGTGAACTCCCGCACCTTATGAAAAGGTGGGGCAGGGAAAATGAAAACTAATACTGAATGTTGATTGCTTTCTATATTGGTATTGGGATCAGACATATTGCATGGCTGGAAAGTCCATCTTGTAAAGTTTGTGGAGAAAAGACCTCTACCCATGACATGATCAACAGATCATTCCCTTTTGTTCTTATAAGGAAATTCAGGGGTGCGTGCTATTGATGAAGCAGGAAGCCACCAAAACCACCCGCAAAAAAAGCAAGGAATAGTTTACATTCAATTAAAAATAAATCATAAGTATGGATGGCAAGAATTATTTTATGTGATTGAAGACAAATACTTCGAATTAAAAGAGGATAAAAAACTACATTATCTCCATTCAGGAAAAGGTAAATTAAAGATACTTCTTCTCCACGGGGGAGACAAACATTATCAGAATGCAGAACATTGGAGAGAAATGATTCCCTGGATGGCAAAACTTGGAGAAGTATTTGCATTTGATTTATTAGGACATGGGAAATCTGTTCCTGGTGAAAAACATCCCGAAAAAGTCTCAGGAGTAGAACAAGTACAAATTTTGTCTAAATTTGCAGAAAAAATAAAAAATGAAAGCGATAATAATGCAATTTTTTTGTGGGTAGGACGTTCTTATGGGGGATATATTCTTCTTTCTATTCTTAACAAAAATCCACAACTAATTAATGCAATGGTACTTATAGCTCCAGCAATTTATCCATCTCAACTTGAAAAACTTCAGAATGATAGCTTAGAGATTCCTATTATGCTTTTCTGGGCTGAAGATGATCCTATAATCCCATGGTATAAACATAAAAAAATAATTGAGACATTTAAGCATGTAAGATTTATTAGAGTTGGGAAAGTACTTGAGAGAGGAATGGAAAAATGGATGGCTCATACCCCTGAACTAGTAAAAAAAGGACTTTTTAAAAAAGAATTTATGTCTTTCGTGGAAGAGGATATTTTAAAAAAAGAAAAAAATAATTAAAAAAAGGATTTTAACTTTGTCGGCGGGAAATTCCCCTTTTTCTTACTAGAAAAGTAGGAAGGAAGGAAAATGAATGCGGATAATAATTTTTTTTTATTTATAAACCGTTGGTAATATCTTTCATGCATAGTTAGTTCAAGTTTTTGATAGATATCAAATACAATACGAATTAAGCAAAGATACCTATTTCGCATACTTATTCATTACATTATCCCCTAATCCTTGTAGTAAGAAACAAGAGAAAAGAGGTTAGGCCTAAAATAGATATCCTCATGAAGCAGAAGCTAAGAGTTTCTACAGACACATTCTGGACGGTTCTTGTGGATTATTTAACGAATGCGTTTTTACAATGCGGGAGGCGTTGTTAAAAGAGTAATAAAAGCATTTCCCACAACACCGGCAAAAAAATGTTTCATGTGCGAAAAAATAATCGACCTAAAATTGAACAAAGAGTGTTTGTCTGTCCTATATGTGACTAACTGGAAAGAAGACAAGGGGCGGTCCGTCTCGCAGCGCTTGTGGAAAGAATGCTAAAAAATACTCCAAACAATTTATTATATAATAAATAAAGGAATGGTTTACGGGGCAAGTATTCTCTGTGAATCAGGAAACCAAGCCCCTCGCGAAAGCAAGGGGTTAGTTTACTTACTCTACTCTAAAGACACATATTTGCTAAGTTCTTCTGCAACATCAGTTAGACCTAGCTTTTCAAATGTTTCTTTCTTAGGAATACCTCTCTCATCCCATCCTCTTTGTTTATAATATTCAGATAATAATTGGTCATATTTATCATAGTCAAGATGTGCTCCCTTTAAGGGGCCGTCTGGTAATGGATCTTCAAACCATCTTCTCGGAGGATAGTCCCATTTTCTATTCCACTGATCTTTGAATTCTCTTACCCAGAATGCACGAATGATAGCATATATTCTGTCTCCTACTTCCCATAGATCATCGAGAGTGAAGTCAAGGCCAGTAACATCCTTTAGATATTTGGGATACCATTCCAAGTCAAACCCTAACTCAATCCATGGTAAACGACAAGTAGTAAGACTTTCAAACATTCCTCCACGAATTCTTTGGAATTCAATTACTTTTGTTGCTTTTTCAGGTCCATAACTCATTCTATCGTTTTGGACTTCCCAGGAGATTACCCAAGCGTCCTTATGATGTGCACCAATGGGGGAAGTACCAAATGACAATGCCATTCCAGGTGTCGCATGGCAATTATAAGCACTAACTTCTAATCCTTTTACTTGCATTGCAAATTTAATAGAATCATGACCAATTTTTTCTGCTGCTTTCTTAGTACCTTCGGCTAATAAATCACCGAGACCTTCTCTTTTGACAATTTTATTTATTAATTCAATAAATTGATCTTTATTACCCCACTCAATTTTTTCATCAATGTAACCTTTTTCGGAAGCTTCTGCAGCAAATCCTAAAACACTACCTAAAGAAATAGTATCAAGGCCATAATCATCAGCCATTCTATTTAATGTACCTACTACTTTGAGGTCTGAAATTAGAATATTTGAACCAAGCATCCCTATATTCTCATAGTCCAGTTCTGATTCTTCATCTTTTATTTCTTTGATTGTAAGACCACATTGCATGTTACAGCGGGGACAACCATATCTTGCAATCATTAGTTTTTCAAGCATGTCTCCGTCGATTCCCTTGGACTTATCCCATGTCCCCATATAATAGTTTTTCACAGGTAATGTGCTTGTTTCATTACACCAAGCCAACACCATTGTTGTCCCTTGTCTCATCCAATGATCATATGCAGTGGCGCTTTTGATCTGGTTGTATCCTTCTTTTGCATGTTGTTTTAAGGCATCAGGGTCGGCAGTTGGAAAGTCATTACTACCAAGAGCAACTAATGCTTTTAGATTCTTACTCCCCATTACTGCACCTATTCCTGGTCTTCCACCAGAGCGTCCTTCTTCAGAGCGTACCGTGGCAAATTTAACTAGTTTCTCTCCACCTTGGCCAATTCCAATGATTCCGGCTTTACGACCATATTCCTTCTCAAGGGAGGCATGCGTGTCAAAGTAACCGTTACCCCATAAGTCCTCTGCAGATTTGATTTCTACGTTATCATCTTTTATGAGAATATATACGGGCTTTTCAGCTTTACCTTCAACAATTACAGCGTCGTAACCTGATCGTCTAAGTTCAATGCCAAAATGAGTTCCTAGGTTCCCATCACCATAACCACCAGTTAAGGGGCTTTTGGCAGCAACAACTAACTTACTACTACTAGGTAAAGTTAATCCGGTCAATGGACCAGCTGCAATAACTAATTTATTTTCAGGACCCAATGGGTCAATTCCTGGTTTTAATTCATCCCACAAAATTTTAGCAGCAAATCCACGGCCCCCAATAAATTTTTTGGCGAATTCCTCATCGAAGGCCTCTACTTTTGTTTCTCCAGTAGAAAGATTAATTCTTAAGATTTTGCCATTCCAGCCTTTCATTTTTATCACCTTACAAAAGCCTTTCTTAGACTTTTTATAATCATGTTGAGAATCTTCTTAACATTTAAAGATGTTTCAATCCTTCGAGATTAAGATGAAAAAAATCGATTAATAAAAACTGCACCTTTACGCGTCAAAAAACGTGTTTTATGTAAAAACGTCATAATTATATTATAATTTAAAAAATTTGAGCTTTTTGAAAACAAATATATTGTTTTAAATTTTTATCGTTTAAAAATTTTAAATATTAAAAAATAGCAAAAATAAAAAAAACGAAAATATTTAATGGATCTTCCCGCTTTCAAAATTATGTGATTGTGTGTTTCGCTTTGTAAAATTTTTTTGTTAATTTGTGGGAAAAAATCACATACAATAAAACACAACTTAATAAATAGGAAGTGAATCCATAAATGACCCGAGCACTTTGGGCTTGCGGTACATACCTTTGCTCCAAACAAAGCAAGGAGTTGACCAGCAATGACAAGTGAACCAAAAACATTAGACGATGAAATCAACACGGTCTACATTGGTAAAAAAAATGCAATGAACTACGTTTTAGTAGTGACAACCGTGTTTAACAAAGGCGCTCCAAGTTGCACCATAAAGGCACGTGGACGCTCCATCAGCAAAGCCATTGACGTGGCAGAGATCACTCTTCGACGCTTCTTAAATGAAGTAGTCGAGTTGAAACAGATCAACATTGACAGCGAAGAAATTACCAATGAAAGAGGTAGCATCCGAAGCATAAGCACCATCGAAATAATCTTAGGCAGAAAAGACGATGATTCTATTCCGAAATCACCAATTGTTGATTTTAGCGACTATGAACAGAGTGACGAAAATACTGTCTTCATTGGTAAAAAGAACGCTACCAGCTATACACTGGTATGCGTAACAATATTTAACAAGGGATACGACACTTGCATTATTAGAGCACGTGGACGCTCTATCTCCAGAGCCGTAGACGTCGCCGAGATTGTGAGGAAAAAATTCCTAGCAGGAATGGTTGAACTCGCAGGCATTAAGATCGGTTCTGAAGAAGTAGAAGGCCAAAACGGAACCAGAACTGTATCCACAATAGACATCGTCCTTAGAAAAATCAAATAAGATATTATTCAGCCCCGCCTCCGCAACCCTTTCTAAAAGTTTTCTCCTCCTTTAATTTTAATCATTTTTAATTCTGTCAATGGAGATTTACCTTCTAAGAAGGTATAAAAACCTTTGTTGAATTGTATAAGAATGCACTAAAGAAAGACCGGGTGGAAGCATTTTATTTTGTAGTTTATGTGGAGAGAAGACCCCATAATATTTTCTCGAGATCATTTCTTACAAGTCTTACAAGGAATTAAGAGAGGAAGTGACTGGGGCAAACTCTCCGTGAAGCAGGATGTCCACCACTAGAATTGGTGGGAGGAAAACCTATCAAAGAACTAATAGACTACCGATCGTAGGTAAATACTAAAACACAGAGTTAGCCCCTAATCGGTACACGACGATTACAGATGAGAAATGGCAATAATGCCCGTAAATATCTATACGCCAGATCCCAAGACTTTAATTGTGATAGTATGTCAAATTAGGAATAGAGGTCATTAATTAAATAAGAATAATAAAGTAATCAGCCAAAAAATAAACTCATCGATTCTTTTTTAATACTAAGATTTAAAGAACCATATTATTTAATCTCTTTTTTAGATAATAATAAATCTCCTTTTTCAATAATCTTAAAGTAGTGTCATTAATTTCTTCCGAATAATTTATGTTTTTATCAAAAAATGTTTTCAAAATGTGTTCCAAAGTCTCTTGATTGTTAAATAATTTTACTACTTTATCTTTTACAATAATCACAAGTAAAATCAAGTCTTCTTTTAAACGATCATCATTAGGAGCTAATTTGAAAGGTAGTTTAGTTGAAAAATAGTACACCTTAAAATCTTTCAAGTTAAGTAATGGAACCAGTCCAAAAAATCCTTCGGGCCAGTTATGTCCCTGGCCAATAGCGGCATAAGCATAATTCTGAATTTTTAATAAAAACTCTGACTGCAAAATTCCCGCGTTTTCTAAAATACGATTCAAGTTGTCACTTGCCAAAATACTTTGGTCAAAGTCCCTGAATCTCATTGTAATTAACCATAAAAGTTCAAACTTTTCAATAGCAAGCTCATCTTTAACTTTGTTGGCGGGAAGTCCCCTTCCGCAAGGTGGGGGATGAGAGCCGAAAACATCATATGTTTTTTTTGTATGTGTTTTTCTTGCAGGGCTGGGACGGCCCGTAGCGCCTGTGGAGAGAGTCTCCTCTGTGAAGCAGGAAGCCCCTCGCAAAAGAAAGGGGTAGTTCACTAAGTAAATCTACTAAAAAATCATTTGTCAAATCTTTAACTAATTCAATGTAAAATGCAGGAGTATTATCATTCAAAAACATGGGAATATTAACGATTGCAACATATCTTATTATATCCTCCTCCAACATTATTTCATGCTTAACATTATGGATTTCTTGAATGTCTAACGTAAATTCTTCACTTGTTCTCAAAGGACAATCACATTCATTAGAATCTGGAACAAACCTTGCAAAGCAGGGTCTTCCTAGTTTGTCGCCAAATAATGTAATTGCCGCACTATTTTCGAACACGATAACATGGTCTGGAGTCTTGACTACTACGGGCATAGGGAGAGCCTCTAAAAAATTGATTAAATTAAGAGGAATTATAATGTTTGAGTCAATCTCCTTGTTTTTTAAATATAAATCCGTTGTTACATCGATCTTATTATTCTGATTTAATTGTTCTTCACCGGTTTTTTTCATAGGAAACGATTGTTTTTTTCTATGTCTCAAAATAAATAGATTTTAAGTCTTTCGTCTAAATTTTTTATCGCGTAATACATTAAAAAATAAGTTATATAATAAACTGTAAAAAAGATCTTTTTTATATGTCGATGGTACAATCTCAGCATTACTATGGCGAAAAATTTTTACATCAGAATCCAATCCAGAAAGATTTAAGAAAGAATGATGAGTAGTAAATAATAGCCTTGGATCAGGGGGGCAACGATCCAAGTCATTCAAAGATGCGCTCGCGCCTCTGAGGAGTGAGTAATTCACTCCGAAGAGGTCGCTAACATGAGGATGGAAGATATCACTCAACAAGCAATTGCATTAATAAAAGCAAAAGGAGAAGAAGGCGCAGGTAGTACCTGGCTTGCACAAGAATTAGGGGTACATAAGAGGAGAATATACGATTTAATTTCTGTTTTAAGGCCCTTAGGGATTATAGAAACTCGTAAAGAAAACAATATTACTAAAGTTATCTGGAGAGGAGTAGATAATGCAATAGTTGCAAATGAGACACAACATGATTCTCCTAACAAAAAAGAGACAACTATCTTAGCCCGAAAAATTAAGATATTACCAAAAGGAGCGATAACTAGGATTAGTAATAAAGGCGTAGAATTAGTTGTTGAAACTAATAAACCAGGCATAAAAATTGAAGCACTAAATACTTAATTCTCTTTCCTAGCTATTTTTACCTTTTTTTACAGACATAAAGATTAACCTCTTATATTACTTTAACTTAAAGTCAATTGTCCTAGTTTGGTGGGACGTAATGAGTAACTCAGTTTATCACGTAAACATAACTCTTTTAGGCATAGGAACATTAAAATTAGAATTATATCGGGCATTGGCACCTCTTACCGTCCAAAAGCTAACTCAAGCAATGCCGGTGCAGTCCAGAGCAATAAAAAGACCGAAGGAACTTCATATTCCATTAAAGGACATTATAGCAGCATCTGAGCATGAAAAAATAGTTTTTGACAAAGGAGAAGTAGCCTTCGACCCAAGAAACAGTGAATTACTAATTTTTTTAGAAGATGAACCAAGTACCATCGAGCCATATAATCATGTTGGGAAAGTTATTTCAGGGCTTGATTTAGTTAATAAAGCTAGACTAAGTGTTGGAGTAAATATTGAATTGGAAAAAATGAACTAGAAAACTAGTTTAATGTAAGCGATCAGGATTACAATGCCCATTTGAAAATACAATTACTAAAAAAAAGCAATAGTCAACTAATAATAGCCTTAGAGGGGAGTGTATGCATCCATCCACTTAGTAGATGCAATTTTCTTTATTTTTCCTTCTGATTCTAACTTATGAAGAATACGCTTAACCGTACTAACAGCTACATCATGCTTGTCTGCTAATGATTGAGCTGTAATTACTCTCCCTTTTATAGCGTCTTTTTCTATTGCTTTAATTAATTGTTCATCAGCTACTATCTTTCTTTCGTAAGAAACATATTCAATAACTTTTCCAAATCTTTTCTTTTTACGAATGCGTTTTTTATCTTGCATGCTCATTATTTATCACCAACAAGTTCTCTTTAGTCGCGGTTTATTAAAAAATATTGATTGGGCAATTCATAAACCCTCCGTAATAAGCTGACACCTAAATGATATGATAAGAGGAATGCAAAATAAAAAACATTAAAAGAGGAAATAAGAACAAAGTGTAGTGTAATATGAATCATTTTATTTAATGAACGTTTAATCAGCAAATATAAAGTGAATCAATGTCCCGACACTCATTAGTCCTGTAAAAAACCATTGGCGATGAATCCATTTTATCATTGTTTTTGTTTCTTCGAATTCCCATAGAGGCCAGAATTTAAGCCACATCACAATTCCTGAAAGACTCATTATGATCATAGATACTACTGCTAATCCTCCAAAGTATGTTACCCAATCATATTGTAAACCCATCAACCAACCATGTAATGCTGCTACAATAGTTGCAGTAAAGGTTGTTACGGCGTGAAGATAAAATGCTGGTTTCCTATATTCACGGTAGAAACGAGATATGAATTTTCGTGTGATTTGGACTTCTTCATATTCTATTCCTTTTAGATATAGTTTAGAAAATACTTGTAACCGTTTAAGAATCACGAATAGGGAACCTAAAAATAGCATCATTATTGCTGTAACACCAAGTCCTTCAGCAAAATCGCTACCTCGTTCATTTTCATAGTCACCGTTTTCATTTTCATCATCTGCATATACTACATATAAGCCATAAAAAGCATAAATAAAAATAAATGAAATCAATAGTGTCCCCATTACATGCCTTTTATTTATCTCCACACCTTTGTTACCTCTTTCATACTATTTATTTTCTAATAAACAACTGAATGAAGTTGTATATTATGAAGTAAATAATAAAAAAAACAATATTTTTTCGAAAAAGCTAATAAAAAAGCACTGATGATTGAATTATATGTTAAATGTTGGATTCGATCCCGTATTTATTGACGTATTAACAAAAATACTTGATAAAAGTGGTTCCCTTTCTGATACTCTTCCAGGCATTGGAGATCATCATCCTTGGAGTAGTATACAGTTAGTTCCAGGCGGAAATGGTTTTAATTTTGCACGAGCGTTACATCGTAAAAAAGAAAATGTTATTTTTTGGGGAAAAATAGATCCTGTATATGAAGCATTATTAAAAATATCAGAACCAAAAATGAAAACTGGAACGTTAGGTGAGCAAAAAAAGGATTTTACGTCAAATATCACGGTAGCTTTAGAAACAACAAAAGGAGAATTACAAATAAATTATGTTAATAATTTTGTTGCTCCCAATGATTTACAGAAGAATGCTATAGACGCATTAGAAAAGACTAAAATAGTTTCTTTTTTAAATATTGGATTAAATAGAGAATGGAATGAATTATTTTACTTTATGTCTAATATTATTAAAAATAATAACAAATTAGAAGTAGCTCTATTTGATCCTTCAACTCTTAAGGATTTTTCTCAATGGGAAGAACTAAAAAAATGGTATGAAGAAAGTTTCAAAAATATAAATGCCAATAAGATTATTTCTGTAAATGAATTTGAAGCTGAAAAACTAATCTCAAAGTATTCACTTGAGTTTTTCATAGAGATTGCATCTTTTTTTATTGTTCATACTGCTGAGAAGGTTTCAATATATTCATCACAAAAAAGAGATACAGTAATGGTTCCTGTACTTAAAAACGAACCACTTACACATGTGGGGATTGGAGATACATTCAATGCAGGGTTAGTTTATGCCTTATTAAGAGGAGAAGATATTGTTAAGGCGGTTAAATTTGGGATACAATATGCACAAGAATTAATGATGAGAGGATGGGATAGACTAGGAAAAGAATAAGTAAACCTCCCGCTTTCGCAAATAGATTACTGCTTCACGAAGAGTTTGCCCCAGTCACTTCCTCTCTTAATTCCTTGTAAGACTTGTAAGAAATGATCTCGAGAAAATATTATGGGGTCTTCTCTCCACATAAACTACAAAATAAAATGCTTCCACCCGGTCTTCCTTTAGTGCATTCTTATGCAATCTAACTAGCTATTGGTTCAACTCTCATTCTCGTCTTTAGAGTAAATTTACTGTTGAGATCGTAAAATATAGATTAAAATAGAGATAATGTGAAAACGCTTATTCAAACGTATTTATTTACGTTTTAAACATTGTAAATAATCGAGAGTTTTTTAGGATTATAGTAAAAGTTTGTTTTTGTGTATTTGTCAGACCTAGTTTCTGCTCTGGAAGGAAGCGCTACGGCAGAAGTCTTTGCAGTAGCCAAGAAACTTGAAAAGCAGGGTTACAAAGTTTACCATTTAGAAATTGGACAGCCTGACTTTCCTCCTCCTAAGCCTGTGTTAAATGAGATTTGTTGGGCGGCACAAAATGGGAAAACTACATATACACCTAGTAAAGGAATACCAGAATTATTAGACGCAATTATATCTTACACTAAAGATATAACAAATACAGAAATAGATGAAAGTGAATTAATTTCTATTAGTGGTGCCAAACACGGTATTTTCTCCTCATTATTTGCAGTTCTTAATCCTGGAGACGAAGTACTTATTCCAGATCCTTGCTGGGTCTCGTACTTTACTCTTGTAAAAAGCATTAGGGCAAAGCCCGTGTTTTTAAATCTTGATAGCCCCGAATTTGATCTGGATTTGGAGAAAGTTAAAAGTAAAATTTCAGATAAGACTAAAGCAATAATTATCAATTCACCAAATAACCCAACTGGATCAATTTATTCTTATGATACACTCAAAGGCTTAATTGAACTAGCAATGGATAATGATTTCTATGTCATATCGGATGAAATATATTGGGAGTACTCCTTTAGAAAAGAACCACATTCAATCTTAGAATTCCCAGAATGGCGTGAAAAAGGTATAATAATAAATGGTTTCAGTAAAACTTTTTCAATGACAGGTCTAAGACTAGGATGGGTCATTGCAAACCAGTCAATTATAGACCAAGTAAATAAAATAGTTCAATTTACTACTAGTTGCCCCCCAAGTGTTTCTCAATATGCAGGTATAAAAGCAATAGATAATATTGAAATTGCAAGAAAGACAATAAAAGAGAAACTACCTCCAAGAATAGAATTAGTTGAAAAAATGATTAATGAGTGTGACAAAGTATTCCTAAGCCCAATTCATGGGGCGATGTATGCATTCATAAAATTAGGAGATGGAAATATTGATGATAAAAAATTCACTACTGACTTGCTAACAGAAAAGAAAATTGCTGTTACACCTGGGAGCGCTTTTGGACCAGCTGGAAAAGGACACGTGAGAATAAGCTTAGGTGTGCAATATGAAACGTTAGAACTTGCACTAAAGCAATTTTTAGAATTTGTAAAAAGTACTATATAATACAAATTAGTTTTTGTGAGCTATTGAGCCACTCCCTCGCTTTCGCAAATAGATTACTGCTTCACGAAGAGTTTGCCCCAGTCACTTCCTCCCTTAATTCCTTGTAAGACTTGTAAGAAATGATCTCGAGAAAATATTATGGAGTCTTCTCTCCACATAAACTACAAAATAAAATGCTTCCACCCGGTCTTTCTTTATTTTGATGCTACTAAAGTATAAAAAATAATGTTGTCAGCCCTTTCTTTTCCTCCAATTAGAAATTAGAAAAGAATTTCTGGCTGGCTAAACTAAAATCATTCTAAAGTCTTAACAATTTTTTGAGCAAACATAAGAAAACCAGTATGAGAAATCATTCTAGTTACAGGTCTAATTGCATTCTTTTTCAGCTGAATTGGTCTTGCCAATAACTCTAAAGCTTCTATCTTTTCAAATCCGATTTCTAACATACCTAAATAAGTTGCCTCTATTTGATTATAAGTAGGTATAAATACCGTCAATGTCCCACTAGGTTTCAGTACTCGATATGCTTCTTTTAGGACTTTCCAAGGCTCACCCATGTCTAAAACAATAACATCTGCAGAATTATCATCTACATCAAATCCGTCCTCAACAATGTCTCTAAACCTTTGTTCAACATTGGTAATTCCAAGTTTTTCCAAATTCCTTTTGGCAGCTTCAAAAGCATGTTCTCTTACTTCATAAGTTATAACTTTTCCGTTCTCCGCTACCGCCCGAGATAAATACGCGGTTAATGCTCCAGAGCCTGTTCCTGCTTCTAATACAACATCTCCTGGTTTAATATCTGAATACGTAATTATAATTCCTGCATCTTTGGGATAAATAATCTGAGATTCATGACGAAACTTAGTTACCCATTCTCTTAATCTTGGGCGATAAGCAACAGCTCTTTTTCCATTCTGAGCATGTATAACAGTCCCAGATGGCTTACCAATTAAATCGTTTAGGTCAAAAACACCAACATGAGTATGGAGCGTTTTCCCAACGATACTTAACCATTCTCTCTGGCCCTTATAAACAATTAATACAGGATCACCTTTCTTAAAAAATGGATCAATCATCTTATATTTCACCCAACATAAAATAAACAATTTAACTTTATCGGCGTGAGGTTCCATTCCGCGAGGTGGGAAATGAAAACTGATACTTTTTGTTTGTATATATCATCAATATGATCTTGTTGTAGACGCTTCTTAGACAGAACGCTTCCTGAAGGCATTTCGTACTTGAATTCCCCAACACCGTGAAGCACGGTTGGAGAACACCATACGAAAGCGATGGGTAGTTCACGAACATAACTAATAATCATGGTGGATGAATTAAACTATAACTTAAACAGTATCCTCGTTAGGATTTTCTTCCTCTTTTTCTTTCTCTTTTAATATTTCTTGCAGTGCTTCAATTTTAACCTGCTCTTTTAATTCTTTTTGTAATTTTTTTTCTTCTAATTTACTGGAAATAATTAGATCATATAGCGAAAGAGCAAAACCCACTATAACCCCAATTAACACGAGCAGAGCAGTGCCGGCTCCTTGAAGTTCCATTGTTTTAGCTATAAAATAACCACCAATACCAAACCCAACTATAAGTATTGCCATTGTATATGGAGCTGACACACTCATCGCTTTTGTCAAATCTTTGCCCATATCTCTTCAATAAATGTTTTTCCCGTTGTATTAATTTAATTGACTTTATTAACAAAAATAACTTCCTCGTTTTTAAGTTAGTTTAAACTTTTTACTATTTTTTCTTCTCCCTAATATGAATGTTTTTTTAGTTTGAGGTATGTTTCTAGATATTGTACAAAAATACGGATTTCATACTATACATTATTGAAATAAGACATTATTAATATCATAATATTGACTTAATTCAATAATTAATAAAAAGATATTCGGATGTTTGCACAATTTCTTAATTATTTTAATAAAGTGTTTGAGATCAGTGGGTTTAGGTTATTTATACTGAAATCTTAATTATTAAGATCGAATAGTATGTGCTCAATTTTCATGCGATAATCGTATCAACGAGTGCTCTATGGTGATAAAAATGTTTAGCCAGAATGGATTAACAATTACATTAATAGTGATTGGAATAGGCTTAGTCTTATTTATTGTTTATTTATTAGAATTAAAACTATCCAAAGTCTTGACTCAAACCCCTTCAAGATATTCAAAACTGTATCAAGGAGGAGAGTTGTTACAGCCTAAAGCACGGAGATATGGCATAAGTGCATTTAACAGGTCAATCTATTTTTTGATCTTACATGTCTTAGGCTTTTTCTGCGCAACATTTTATGTATTGGGTTATTATGGCTACAAACCTTTGAACTGGACTACTGCATCATTTTTCATTATCATTTTCTACACAACGTTACTTGTTAGAAGAGTTGAGGCTAGAAGTATGACTATTGAAAAAGGAGGTGCTTCGAAGTGAGTGACCAACAATTATTAGAAATTGTAAAAAATGCATTAATAAAGTCTCCATGGGTCAGTCATCTTAATTGTGGTTCCTGTAATGGATGTGATATTGAAATCCTTGCAGTACTTACTCCAAGATACGATGTAGAACGATTTGGGATTAAATTAAAAGGATCTCCAAGACACGCTGACGTTTTACTGTGTACTGGATCTGTGACCCGCTCTATGGCTCCAAGATTAAAAAGAATCTATAATCAAATGGCCGACCCAAAATTTGTAGTTGCTGTTGGTAGTTGTGCAACTAATTGGGGTGTTTTTCATAATTGCTACAATACCTTAGGTGGAATTGACAAAGTTGTTCCTGTGGCAATGTATATTCCAGGATGTCCACCAAGGCCAGAAGCAATTGTATTTGGTGTTTATAAGCTATTGTTAAAACTTGCGTCATTAGACTTAGAGAAGCAAGAAGAGAAAGACAGTGTTAGTAATCTGACACAAGAACCGATTAGGAGTGAGGAGGTGACGACGTGAAGATTAGCATGGAAGAGATAAAGAAAGAAGTAAAAACAATGGAAAGCAGGGAATTAAGTGATCAAACACCCGTACTCCGAGTAGAACCTAACAGATTACTAGAAGAAATGAGAAAACTATATGATCTAGGGTTAACTCATTTAAGTACAATCATAGCTTTGCAAGTCGATAATAAGATCCAAATAGATTATCCGTTATCTTCTCCTTTAAACAAAAAACTAGCACCAGCTATTTTTGTAGAAACAATAGTTTCTATGGACAAACCAAAGATCTCAACAATTGAGGATATTTATCCCTCAGCAGTTACGTATGAACGAGAAGTAACGGATTTATTAGGTGTAGAATTTATTGGTGCAGATCACCGTGATAAGCTTTTATTACCAGATGATTTTCCAGATAACCTTTATCCCCTAAGAAAGGACTATACTGGAAAGGAGTTACAACAGAAACTAGATGAGTTAGGTGTTGGTTACAACCCCACTATTCCATTGAAGGAGGAAGAAGACTATGTTATGGCAGTCGGTCCACAACATCCTACCCACAAAGAGCCAATAAGGTTCAAGTTTACAGTTGAGGGAGAAGACATTAAGAATGTGGAATTGAGACTTGGATTTAATCATAGGGGCATTGAAAAGGCTCTTGAACAAGGAACATGGATTAAGAATCTCTACTTAATAGAGAGGATCTGTGGGATTTGTTCTTCTGCGCACCAGTTAGCGTACGTGTTAACTGCCGAAAAGGTAGATAAAATATTAGACCAAGTTCCTGACCGAGCACAATGGTTAAGAGTACTAGTCTCAGAACTTGAGAGAATACACAGCCATATTTTATGGTATGGAGTATTAGCCCATGATGGCGGATATGACTATATGTTTCATATTACCTGGAGAGACCGCGAAGATGTAATGGATCTACTAGAAATGTGGACTGGAAACCGAGTTAATTATGCAATGATGACAATTGGTGGTGTTAGAAGAGACATTGACGAGAATTTAAGGAAAAAGATGATTATTAAGCTTAAAAAGCTTAGAAAAAATATTTCTAAGCACAAAGAGGTAATGGAGAAAGAAAAAACATTTCTAGCAAGGATCAAGAATGTTGGGTATCTTTCTAAAGAAGATGCAATAAGGTTTGGAGCTGTAGGCCCTACTGCACGAGCTTCTAACATTAATTTTGATTTAAGAAAAGACGTGCCTTATGCAGCATATAAAGAAATACCATTCAAAGTGTATTATCGTTCAGAAGGGGATGTTTATGCAACGATGGCGGTTAGACTTGATGAAGCATTAGAATCTGTTGAGATGTGTTTATATGTTCTTGAGAACCTTCCCACAGGAGACATTGCAATTAAAGTAAAAACAAGGCTACAAGAAGGAGAAGCACACACTCGTGTAGAAGCACCCCGAGGGGAAGACATCCATTATATCTTAAGTGACGGCAAAAATGCACCTTATAGACATAAAGTAAGGGCACCAACTCTGGCAAATATAACTTCTCTGATGTATCGATTCAAAAACATGCAAGTAGCCGATATTCCTATGATAATTCGATCTATTGATCCTTGTATCGGTTGTATGGAAAGAGTAACGTTTGTAGATGCGAAAACAGGGAAAACAAAAGAAATCAGCGGGCAAGAATTAATCTCCAAGGCTAATCGAAGATACAGATTAAACGAAAAGATAAAGATCTTTGAGGTGTAAAAAAATGATTATAGAAATAGTAAAAATATTTGTTTTTCCGGGTATTGCGTTCATTTTATTCATGGCTTTCTTTTCTTCATGGATGGTTAGGAAGATAGTAGCAAGAATGGAGAATAGAGTGGGACCACCGTTTCTGCAACCGTACTACGACATGGGAAAATTATTAGCAAAACAGAGAGTTTATCCGCATGAGTCTATCGCAAGTATCATGCATTTAATGCCTATGATCCAGCTAGGCGTTGCCATTCTAATCGCGTTGTTTATGCCTGTATATTCACCTAAAGGTATACTTTCATTTGATGGTGACGTGTATTTCATTCTTTTCTTAATATCAATCCACGGAGCCACAGCATATTTCGTTGGTTGGGCAAGTAGAAATCCATACACAATAAGTGGAGCTGGAAGAGCAGTAATGACGGAAATATCTCTAGAGATCCCGCTAGCAGTAAGTATTGCTAGCATGGGTATTATGACCAAAAGCATCAGAATTTCCGAAATGACGGAAAAACTTGGGATTAGTATGTTTCCAAGGACGGAGACCGGAGAAATCGTCAATAAGTTAACATGGTTATACCTCATACCGTGGACAATATTAATAATAGTTGCAATTTACAGCGCAATTGGCGCATTAGAATTATCTCCCTTCTCTGCACCCCATGCCGAAACAGAAATTGTACATGGTTGGAGTACTGAACTTACTGGCGCGGATTTAGCAATGACAGAAATGGCCGACATGGTCAATTTATTTAATCTTAGTGCTCTGATCACAGCAATATTTTTAGGAGGGCCTAGGACTGGTTTAATCATCCTAAATCTTATTGAACCATGGACATACGTCATAGGATTTCTGTTCTTTTTAATGAAATTTTTACTAGTGATGTTCATTTTGTCTTATATTTATGTGCTCAGCGGCAGACTCAGAATCGATCAAATAATATCTGCTCTATGGAGCTACTTCCTTCCACTCAGTCTAATTGGCATGTTACTGGTTCTGATTTTAGAGACAATAGGAGGTTAAAAGATGACATCATTAATAGGTTATTTATCCGCGTCAAAACAGGCTTTGAAAAACTTGTTTAGCAAACCAGTAACAGTAATGTTTCCAGCAGAGCATGTCTCTTTACCAAAAGGATACAGGGGAACACCGGTTCTGATTCCTGAAAAATGCACGTTATGCATGAAGTGTGAAAGAGTTTGTCCTACTGGAGCGATTCTAATTGAAAAACTGGATAAGAAAAACGGTTACTTCACAATAGATATTGGAAAATGCTGTTACTGCCAGGAATGCGAAAAAGCATGTAACTTTGATGCTATTCATTTAATTGATAAGTGGCTCACGGCTTCAGATAACAAAGAAGATTTTGTTACTAAACATTTTGTTCAAAGAAACGGGAAGAAAAAGGAGGAATAAAAATGATTGACTTAATTATCATGGTATTATTTACAACAGCAATAATAACAGGGTTTTTAGCAGTTGAAGTTCAAAAAAGAATTAATTCAATAATATGGATGATCGTTTCTAACGTTGCAATAGGTCTGCTGTTTATTTACATTGGGGCCCAATATTTAGGGGTCTTCCAGTTATTGATTTATGCGGGTGTATTAGCAGTTCTTTTCATAGCTACTGCGAATTTTATTGAGCCAGGAGACATTAAATTAACAGAACAGAAACATGATGTGGAAGGCGAAAAAGTCATTGAAGTTCATTTTATAAGAAAAAGAACTACGGGTACAATTCTTTTTATTCTTTTATCATTGGCTAGCATTTACAGCTTCTTCAAAAACATCCCGATCACACTAGTCAAGGAAACAGGAATTACGGACATAAGCGTTGCGAATAAGAGGAGTATCTTAGTTTTCTGGTACGGGAGTGGCTGTCCTTGTCAACCCGTTGATTTTCGGTTAGCCACATTGGTAGTCTCTTTGGTGCTTTTTGTTGCAGTATTTGCATCAATGTACATCCAGCAATATAGAGCAAATAGGGAGGTAGAATAAAATGGATGCAAATGTGGCTTTTTGGTTAGCGTGCAGTATTATACTGTTCATGGTTGGCCTTTACGGTTTAGTATCAAGAAAAGATGCTTTAAGAATGATTATCGCAATTGAGATACTTGTCACTGCCGTAAATTCAGCGTTTATTACTTTTGGGTATATTGCTAACCCGGAATACGACCCAATAAGTCAGACATATTCTCTTATCTCTTTGGCTGTTGCTAGTGGGGTAATAGGTCTTGCTTTAGCTCTTATAACTTTGAAATACAAAGAAACTGGCACAGTAGATGTTTCTTCTACCATTAAGAGACTGAGGTGGTAAAAAATGCAACAAGAGTTATTACTTTACTTAATGCTATTACCTCCATTCATAGGAGCATCACTTTCCTGGGTTGGAGATAAAATCTGGAAACACTTATCTAAATTATTAGGAATAATTACATCATTTATAGCTGGAGCAAGTGCTACTTCAGCTTTTATTATGCTAATAATAAATAAATGGGAGTACCCCGAGCTTTCTACCATAAAAATAGTTCCTCTACTAGACGCACCTGCACTTAAATTAGTAATAGGACCGGACGGACTTGGAATATTCATGGCATTAATCGCCAGCGAATTAGGGTTCTTAATTGCATTGTTTTCACTTGAATATATGGCTGATGATGACCATTTAACACGGTACTGGTTCTTCATACAGTTATTTATCGGGGGAATGATTTTACTGGTAATCGCTGGAGACTTTGTTTTAATGTATGTTGGATGGGAAATTGTAGGTCTTTGCTCTTTTGGTCTTATTGGGCACTGGTTTACTAAAAATGGCGAACAAGGAGAAAAATGTGCTAAAGCAGGAATCAAAGCTTTTGTGTTTACAAGAATTGGAGATATAGGATTTTTAGTGGCGATCATAATTATTTATGTAGAAACAGGAACTACTGTGTTCAAAGAATTAGAAACTCTTGCAAATCCATTGTCTGTGGCGTCTACACACACTATTTGTTTTATGTTTTTGATGGCGGCATTCGGTAAAAGTGCACAAATACCATTTATTCCTTGGTTAAGCAGCCCTGAAAATGTAGATATTGACGCTATGCAAGGTCCAACTACCGTCTCTGCATTAATTCATGCTGCGACAATGGTAAAGGCAGGAGTATACTTAATAGCAAGATTATATGTGATCAACGGCCCCACAATAAGAATATGGGAAGTCAAAAGTTTTTCGACAACAATAACTATCGTTGCAGGAGTAACTGCTTTAATCACAGCACTTTCTGCATTGGTTAGTTTTGACATAAAAAGAGTGCTTGCATACTCGACTATTTCTCAGCTGGCGTACATGTTTTTAGGTATTGGAGTTGCATTCGCAACTTTTTCCTCAGATCCCCAAGAAAATAAACTCTCGAACATGGCTTTCTTAACTTCTCAATTTCATTTAATTTCACATGCAATATTCAAAGCATTACTTTTCTTAACTGCAGGTTATCTGATACACAAAACACATTCACGAGACATGAGAGAAATGAGAGGAACTGCCTCTTGGAACAAAGATAGAGTAGCTTTTATCGGATTATTGACGGGAGGATTAGCACTTTCGGGAATACCGCCATTTAACGGGTTCTTCAGCAAAGAACTACTCATAGGTGTATCTCTTGAAGCTACTACAGAACATCCATGCACATCACTAAAGATCGCCTATGTTTTAGCTACTTTAACCGCACTATTTACCGCTATGTACGTTGGGAGAATGTTTTACTTTATGTTCACTGGTATCACTGAAGAAGAAGATCATGAAAAGACAGCAACATTCATCATAATGAAGATTGTAATAATTATTCTATCTGTTGGAGCAGCAATTGGGGGGTTATTCTATTATATACTTGATAATCTTTTCAAGAATTTGTTAGATAACGTAGAAATGCCTGAAATGAAAGGAACAGAACTAATCAGCACAATAATTATGACAGTGATTGTAATTGTTATTTTCTTAATTTCTTATTACAGCCTAATTTCCTGGCCTAAAACGGTTCAGAAAATATCTGAATGGTTCATTATTGCCTGGTTATTAAAAGCAGCAAGAGAAGGCTTCTATTTAGAAGCAGCATGGAGCACATTATGGAATGGCCTGAAATTTGTTTCTTATGAATTTAGACGGACACATACAGGAGACCTCAATTGGACTTTGTTTACTATTATAATCACTGGGACGATTATTTTGACGTTCATAGGAGGATGAAAAAATGGATATGGACATATTATTCATAGCAACAATAATAATTCCAGTAATTGGTATTGGGTTCTCCTCTGTAATCGCAGTTAGAAACCATCAAAGATTAATAATCGATATTTTAACGGTCATAAACATGTTCTTGCTAATGACAGAAATAATTATTGCAATATACATGGCAAGTAAAACCCATAACACAACCTACTATTCGAAATTTGCCTATGGTCTACAAATAGATGGGCTATCAGTAGCATTATTAGTACTATTTCAGGCTATAATGTTCATTGTGGGGCTATTCTCTATTTACTACATTGAAAAAGAAAAACAAGCCAGCTACTTCACTTTATATTTCGTACTCCAATTAGGAATGACTTTGGTTCTCATTGGTGATAATTATTTCTTTATTTTTGTATTCTGGGAATTAATGGTCTTGACGGGTTACGCATTAGTAGTTTTCGAAAAAAGAAAAGAATCAATTATTGCTGGCTTCAGGTACTTAGTAATTAGTAGTTTAGGCTCCCTAATCCTTCTTTTCGGGCTCGGACTTATGACTCTAGTCTCTCCAAGCCTCAACTTTACTACTCTTCAACAGATAAATGTTACAAGCAGTATCCTCGGGAAGCTTTCTCTTGGCTTCATAATTTTAGGATTCGGAGTTACTGGTGGTTTCGTTGTTCTTAACCAGTGGCTACCCGATGCGCACCCCGCAGCTCCCGCACCAATCAGCTCCCTACTATCAGGGCTATTAGTTAAAACCGGTATTTACGGCATCTATAGAACAGTCTTAATTCTAACCCCTGTCCAAGGATTCGACGCAAAAACTAACCAAGCACTACTAATAATTGGACTAATAACCATAACAGAAGGAAATATTATGGTGTTAGCACAGTTAATGAGAAAAGATGTGCAAGACTTCAAGAGAGTGCTGGCATATTCTACTACCGTCCACTTGGGATTCTTACTATTAGTAGCCGGAATTCCTGGAACCCTAGCAACGATAGCACTGATATTTCACACAATAAACCACGCAATAGCCAAAGCACTCCTCTTTATGATTAGCGGTTACTTCATCCATAAATACCACACAAGAGAGCTAAGGGAACTAAGAGGTATTGGACGAAAAGACAAATACTTAGGAGCGATCATAATGATCGCATTCTTCTCATTAGGAGGGTTACCACTAACCGGAGGATTTGTTTCGAAGTTCTTAATATTATTTGTACTATATAAACAAGTATTAGTTACTTCAGGAATAGGTGGGGCAATGCTTTTCTGGGCATTATTCATAGCTATCGCAAACAGTGCACTAGCTTTTGGTGGGTACTTATGGATAATCAAAATACTTGTCTTTGATTCCCCTGTTGCTGAGATAGACACAACAATATCAACTAATGAGAAACTAATTAGAATATTATTTGGACTCATCGCATTGATTATTATTTTACTAGGGATATATCCATGGTTGGTACTTAAACCATTGACATTCCTACTCTAAAATTAGTAATTAATTAATATAAACTATATTTAATTTATTTTCCATAATATCTTATTTTCTGACATGCTCCCACGACTGAAGGCGTGGGGTTCGGCGTATAGGCATGTATGGGGGCATGCCATTTCGCGCCTGTACTCGCCGTGTCCCGACGAGAACGAGATAGACGGAGCCTTGGTCAGGGTTAATAACTCCAGCCCTTTTTTGAGAATGTTTATAGAGGCGTTCAAGTCTCTGTCTGTTTCCAGCCCGCACACTGAGCATTTGAGCACTCTATCGCCTAATTTCAATTTGCGGTTTGCGTGTCCGCACTTAGAACATGTTTTGCTGGTGTTTTTAGGGTTTACTTTCATGGTTTTTCTGTCGTAGAGTTGTGTTTTCCATTCCAGCACGCGGAAAAACTCTCCCAGAGAAATGTGTTGTAGGTATTTGTGGATTTTTCTGCTTGTCTTCTTGTTTTTTTCTGTATTTTGATCGTTTTTCTCTTTTTTTTCTTTTCCTAGGTCTTTCTTCCCACTTCATGGGTATTCATCCCACCAGTGAACTGGTGAGCTTTCTCCCCAAGATTATCGTAATTTACCTCTTGTTTTTCTAATACTTCTTCTTTATCAATAATATTGTTCCAGAACCATTTACTCCTCTTATAAGGAATAATCTGGAATAGTTTTTATTGGCTTTTCCCATGGGATTAATACAAAATTAGACAGCTTCAGTCTTTCTTGTCTTTCTTTAGTATGTCATAATTTCTTAACAATATTGAAATATAGTCTTGTCGGCTTGCTTTCATCACCTACTTTCGTAAGGAAAGAGACTTATCGCCAATAGAGTTAAATCTATTAACATTATTAGTATTGAAGAAATAATGAGTAATGAATTTAGAAAAGAAGATAATAATTCCCTCGAAACCGTAATATATGGTCTTTCTTCTCTTTCCCTTTTAGGAGTTTTAGCCCTTTCTATTGCCCAAAAAATGGATTTTTATAGCAATGTTATAGCTATTTATTGGATAATAGGACTTTTTGTTTTGTTAATACTATTTTATTCATATTATATTGTTCGAATGATTCTACAGATAAATGAGGCATTCGGTAAAAAAAGCTATATTGGGTTAACTATTTTCTATGTAGGCTTTTTATCGATCTTATGGACAGTAAGCTCAATTGTTGTCTCAAAGCTTTTTTCAAAATCTAGTTGGGAAATTACGGGCATTCCAAGATCCTATCTACAATTTATTATTATGTCTGGAACTGAGACTTTAATGATCTACTTAGGATTAGGACTAGGCGTAATTGGAATAATCCTGGATATAACAAATATAGATGATTATTTTTTGTATCCG
>JAMOVR010000315.1 GCA_027061945.1 Candidatus Heimdallarchaeota archaeon | reverse complement strand
GACATAAGGGACTTAGTAATTATTTCTAAAGAGACATTAAATATGATAACTGAGAAGGATCTAAAAGAACGCTTAGAAAAAGTTTTACAAAGAATAAACGTGCCTTTATCTGTAATCCCAATAATCTCAGAACATGCTGAGAAATTACCGGTAAATACTTGGGGTGAACTACTGTTTCTAAGCGAAAAACAGATTAATTCACTAACTGGTCTTTCCTATTCCGCAATTAGAAAAATTAGAACAACACCCCCTTCTCTTTCTTTGAAAGCAAAGAAACAATCTACTATTGTAAAAGAAGTATCCCCTAAGAAACAGATGAAGAAAGAGACCCAACGTTTACTACAAAGTGATGACGGAAAGAAAAAAGCAAAAACTACCTCTAAAAAACCAGTTAAAAAGAATGAAACTAAAAATAAAAAAACAAAACCAACGAAAATTAAATCTACTACGAAAAAAGAGCCATCATCGCCAAAAACAACTGAAACATTAAAAAAAGCTAAAAATACTGGTAAAAAGCGTGGATCTAATACACGTAAAAATAAGAAAAAATAGTTCTGCATTAATTATTAAAAATAATAAAATAATAATGAATAAATTAAAGGTGATCTGATAAAATGAAGCTCCCCGTCCGAAATTCAACGGTTCTTCCCGGAACTAACCATGAAATAGATGTGCAACCAGAAATCAAAATCAAAGAATTACATTCTTTAGTTAAAGAAGTAACGGGGATTCCTAAAAAGCAAAGAATCGTCTTGTTTCTTAAAACAGGGAAAAAATGGTACCGTTTAGAAGAAGAAAAATCATTAAACAATTATCCTCTGGATGAGAAAAAAAGTAAGTTAGACATAAAAAGATATGTCTCTACTAATAAAATCAAAGAACTTATTCTTACATACCATAAACTTAGAGACATTGACTTTCCATATGGCGTTATTAGTGTAGAAGAGTTACCAACGCCAGAGACAAAAAAACTTTTGGTTGATAAAGCACAAGACTTCGTATTTGATGCGTTGTATAATCCAAAAAGCGCAGCTTTTAGGATTCCTAGTCGCTCTAAGGATAACATTAGCTATGATGATGAGTTACAAATGGTGTTACTTGGGAGGCAAATGATTGAGCGTCAATTCCGAAGTCTTTCTTCTGTGAAAAGTGTTGCTCAAATGTCTACTTTGATGAGAATACTTTATGAGATACTGGATCGTGAAATTCACACTACAAAACGTGACTTGTTCTATATGGCTGTAAACGAGTTCGAAACACAATCAACAAGCGATGCTTTGATTGAAGACTTAGGAGCAATGTTACAAGTAACTAGGTCTTCTATGAATATTTGGGCTACGAGTAAAGGAGTAGTTATTGGGAGACTCTCATTTAAAGAAAGGGGAGATCTTATTGACTGTCGAAAGATAGGCTCTGGAAAGTCAATAGCACCAAACATAGATGATATCGATGACTTAGAAAGTGATGCTGAATTTGTTCTTGTTATTGAAAAGGATGCTGTATTTAATCGTCTTGCAGAAGATCATTTCTATGACTATGTTCCCTCTATCTTGGTAACTGCAAAAGGGCAACCAGATATGGCCACAAGAGAATTTTTGAGAAAACTTAATGATGAGCTTCAAATCCCCATTTTGGCTATCATGGACGCAGACGTATATGGTTTCGAAATCATGAGAGTATATACTATCGGTAGTAAAGCTTTAAGTTTTGAAGCAAGGACACTTGCGGTTCCAAATATTAAATGGCTTGGTTTATTACCAAGTGATCTACAGGAAGACTCTGGATTTCACATTCCAAAAAGCGCCTTCATTAAAATGAGTCCTAATGACGTAAAAAAAGCTAAAAAGCTTTTAGACGAAGAATTTGTTTTAAAACGTCCTAAATGGAGAGAACAACTCCAGATTCTATTAGATCTGGGAATTAAAGCAGAAATCCAAGCATTGAATGCTAGAGACCCTCAGTTTATTACTAATCACTATTTGCCAGAAAAGATCGAACGAGGAGATTTTATTTAAAAAGCCCTCTAAAAAGTATATTTCTAATACTTTTCCGGCATTTTCCAGTTTTTAGTGCTATTTTTTTAAAAAAGATTAAATATTTTTTGAAAGAATGGTTATCCAATGAGCAGTGCTTTTAATAACTCAGAACAAGGCATCATAAAAGAACCTCCTGAAGTTTTAACACAACGTTTTTTGAAAAGGCTCATGGGACAAAGAAAAGAAGACTTGATGGTTGTTTTATCAAGATTATTCCCCCGTGCTCAAGCAATGAGAATAATGGCATTAGCAGAAGATTTAGCAAATGAAAGACCTACGGCAGAGAGCGGTTTAGAATATCTTTTTAAAAATGAAGAGTACAACCCTGAAATAATTAAGTTAATGAGGTCCTCAGTACCAAAGATTTTTACAGAACATGTAGTTCTTACTTCTCCCACCGAATTTTATGTCCGTATTAAATGCTCTAGAACACCAATCAAAGAGTTTTTTGATGAATGTAGAGATTATTCCTGCGATGAATGTATTTTAAATCGAATTCATTATTGGGGACCTTTTTCAGCTAGTATTGAGAAAGCAGAAGGTCGTAGACCAGATTTATGTAAAAAATGTGGGAAATTATTAGGTAAAAATGATAAATTAGAGGTGAAAAATGAAAGAGTTTACTATGTTTGTTCTCATTGTGGTCATCGTGGTTGGAACAAATTATAAAATCTTCTTTTGTAAAATAAGTATGAGACACATTTTGCCATTGCATGGCTAAATGACGTTTCCCCTCCCTAAAAAAACCATAACAAAATAGGTATGGACTACTAAAAATTATAAAAGTTATAATCCGTAAAAATCACGTAGTTTTAGAATTGTTAACTACCCTCAAGAAGAAAAAAATCAATAGTGGTGCCCATGGAAAAGTTAGATCAAGCTTACGCCGTTAACATGCAAGAAAAAGCAAAGGAAGCAGAAGAGATCCTTAAGAGAGCTATTGCTAGAGGACTACCTACTGAATTCATAGACGGATTCGTAGAATATGAGAAGGCCATCTTGTACTTTGAAAGCGTTGGTAAAAGAAAAGAAGCCCTCTCTCTTGCTAGGAGACTTATTAAAATAATGGAAATCGTAGATGAGAAAGGGAATAGGGATGCTCCTAAATTTGCAAAACTAGGACCGTTCTTTATCTTCTACGCCAATCAATTTAAGGCACGGGTCTTAGAAAGATTAAATACTGACCTTACTGAAGCAACTGCGGCCAGAGTAAAAGCGTTAGAACTTGCAGTTGGTGTAGAAGCAATAGAGCAAATCTTGTTAATCATGGTTAATCTATTACTTGAAGATCACCTAGACTTCGGTATTCGGTATTTGGAGTATGCACGTGAGAAAAAAGAAGAATTAATTGAACAAATTGCCAAGCAAATACAAGAATCAAGAACAAATCTTTTCTCAAAAGTATTTGCTGGGAACCCCGTCAAATCTGCTACAAAAATTTACAAAGAGTTCTTAGAACTATTGGCATTAATGTTAGAACGAAGAGAACGTGGTGTTAGCTTCTATGGCGATGCCATGAAAATTGTTAAACATATACGTCCATTTGTCAGCTTTGACTTTTCGTACTTAGAAGAAAGGCTATTAGCATTAGAAGCAAAAATAAGAGCTTCACGCCAAGACATAGTAGACTTACCTGAAATTAGCCATGTTAAGTCTAAAATCATGCCTCATACAATATTAGACGATCCAGGCTTGAAAGAACTAGAAGAGCTAATAAGGAAATACTTGAAAAAGAAAGGCTATCATGATATTGGGTGCAAGGTAAGTTATACCCCTGTTCTTGGAGCAAATCCTGCAGGACCACCACATTTGGCAATAGTAGGTCAAACAGGCAGTGGAAAAACAACTTTCGCAAGGCATGTTATTTTAGAAAATAAACGTATCCAAGAAACTGCTACAGTAATAGTGGATCACCACTTCGAATATGCTGATATTGCTGACCACATAGTGCAATTTGGTGGTGAAGAACGACCTGAGACTACTCTTTATTATCCCTTAGAAGAATTAGGGGAAACCTTCAAACAAGCCCGTGAATTTATGCAACAACAACAACAATTATTCAGCCAGAAAGGAATGAGCCCTGAAGACCTTGCTGCAAAAATGAAGACTTTCGAGGAACAAACTCGTCCTATGGTTAGAAATTTTGTGATTGATGCGATTGAAGCAATTTTAGATAAAGACGAAGAAAAAATTTTCCCAATCAAGAAAAACGAAGAACCCCCAATTATCGTTATTTGGGCGCAAGTAGGAGAAACAGAAACATCTACGACAATTATTGAAACAATTGTAAAACGGCTACTGCAAATGGCAATCGAAGGGCGTTTACAAAGAAAAACAATCCTTGTTAATGAAGAAGCTCAAAGATTGAGTGGTAGTCAATGGGTTCGAGGGATTTCTTCTGAAGGAAGGAAATTTGGATTATTCCAAATAAGCATTTCTCAACTACCTGAGTTCGACCCCTGGGTTTTAAGCAACTCTGAGGTAGCGATATTTAGACTACGAAGACTAGATCAATCTTCTCCATTAGCAGATTTACTTACGCCGGAAATCAAGAGGTTAATAACTGAATTAGAAATAGGAGAATACCTGTCCTATGATAGAGAACGGAGACAATGGTTTGTAGGGTATAATCCTGAAGCCTTAACCCCCATGCATGCAAAAACAGCGTTAGATAATAAGATTAACCGGCTAAAAGCAATTCTCTAGGCGGTGGGTAACATATGTCTGCAAGAAGAATGAGACACGAAATAAGATTAGAAATAGAAGAAACAAAACAAAAGCTTCAACAATTAGAACAAAAGCTTCAAAAACAAGACGATCCTGATATTAAAGAAGAAAAACAACGACTTGAAGCTTATCTTGAGAAATTAGAAAAAGAATATGATTCGATGGGTGTAACAACTAAGAAAGAAACAGTCCAAGTTATCTCTTTTAGAGGCGTAGAAGAAGAAGCTCCTTCTTTCTTAACAAGGATCCCTTATTTACTTGGTTCCATTACTGCAACAATTACTTTCATCTATTTTCTGTATCTAGAACAACAAGAAAAAGACTATCTTACTTTTTTAATCAATTATTTTACTATGAAAAACGAACAAGTATCAATCCAACAATGGGAAACGAACATGGATACTAACTCCCAAATACTCTTTTTACTAATGAGTGTTACTGCTAGTTTGTTTTTAATTCAAACAATCGTTTCATTGACTAAAAAAGATATTTATTTCGCAGGATATTCGCTATTCCTCGCAGTATACTTTGCTTATCCGTTAGTTGTACTGTTAATGTATCCACAAGAAAACTGGCTAGGTATAATAAAACATCATAGCCATTATTTAGGAATAATAATGATTTTAGCAGCTTTGTTCTTAGTACTAAGAGGGTCATTTACTAAAGATAGTCTTTGGTTATCAATGCTTACTATAGGAGATTCTTTTATTCTGGTTATATCTGAAGTGTATGTTATTTTTAATTATTTCATGGCATTAAATTTTGTCCAATTATTTTTAGACATGAGCTGGGTGATAAATACTGCTTTATTAATTGGAATTCTTGGGGCAAATATAGCGCCAAGAAAATAACCCCATAAAAAATTAAAATTTTATTATTTTTTGACTTTCTACCAACCAAGTATTTTTCAGGGATTTTTAAAAAGAGTTACCGAAATAAGTGGAATATTTTTATTTTCTGTTGAGATTATACTATTAATTATCTTATTTAGAAAGTGGCAATCTCATAAATGCAGCGTCTTCTCCATCTAAATAATAACTCTTTAGTATCTCTGCATCTTCAAATCCTAATTTGAAGTACATGTTTCTGGCAACTTTATTACTTAATCTTACCTCCAACACCACATCATCAACACCTTCTTGTTTCAGTTTTTCTATTACCCATTCCATCATTTTTCTCCCTATGCCTTGGCCTCTATATTCTTTGAGGACTGCAACACTGATTATATGACCCCTTTTTCCTTTAAAAGGTATCATATTTTTTGTTGCTCTCTCTAACCTTGTTAGAATATAACCCACAACGAGACCATCTACTTCTGCAACCACGCAGAAATCCTTATACTTTGAAATAATCGAAATAAAGTATTGCAATGAATAGTTTTCAGGGAGACTCTCTCTATTTATGAATACTATCCTGTTTAAGTCTTCCATTGTTGGATTTCTAATGACTACTTTTGAGATTTGCATTTTGGTCTAACTTGTCTTATTTGTTAATCCTTATTATGCTTTATACATTAGTCCTCTTGTAAAATGACAAACAACCCTACTAATGATGAAGTAATTTGCTGGAATTGTTATAAAAAAACACCTCCGCCCGTATGTATTCACTGCGGTGCAAGACTTAGACTGATGAATGAACAAATACAAGACGATACCAATATTCTTGTTAAACCAGAAAAAATCTTTTACGAAATTCCCGGCACAGATATAAGAATAAACCTAAACACTTTATTCGAAATAATAACCAAATACTTCGAGATTATTTCTTTACCGGCACCAACTAAGCTTGTCATGAAAGTAAAACCCTTAGAAGAGAATGTTAAACTAGAAGAGATTCTAGTAAAAATCAAAGAAGAAGTATCCAATATTGCTCCTGGTCTTTATCCTTTCTTATCAAGAGACAATTATCATAAAGAATCTATGTTATTATCATTTCGTTATGTCCCTGTTTTTCCGACTCTTAAATGGTTGAAAGTAATTAATTATTTATTCATCTTTTTATCAGCATTAATCCCTGCCTATAGCTGGTTAGTAATAAATGGGGTTACACAATTAACAACGATTTTTAAAATATCAAAAACAATACTGTTTGAAGCATTGTTAATATTTGCACTTTTCTTAATGGGTTTCTTAATACAAATTTTCTTAGGAACTTTCTTTTATAGAAAAAAATCTCAAGAAAGACAGTCAAACATAGTTGTCCCATCGATTCCTTCAGTGCCTGTAGGAGCCATTGCTTGGTTAAACGAATCTTTAGAACCCCCTTATAGTAAAGAAAAACAAGTTAAAGTAGAGCTAACTAAATGGTTCTCTCACTTTGTTTACTCCATTTTGCTTTTAATAATCGGTTTGCTTATCCCATGGGGTAATGGCTCATATTCTCCTATAGATATAGGTAATGCTTTAAATCCTTATTTTGGTTTTTTGTTTTCTATCATGGGATTTTACATCCATTCATCTCCGATTTATTTTGCAGGAATTCTTTACTTTGTTTTTGTATTAATTCAAGGTCTTCCATTAGGCAACCTATTAGGAGGAAGAATGTTTTCAGTTATTACAACTACCAAAATACAAAATATCTTATTAGCGGTAGTCATTTTCCTTCTTCTTAACTTAGACTTAACAATAGGAATTTTTAGTTTGTTTATTTTCTTTTTCTCAAGAAAGATTCCTCCGATGGATAATTATTCTCAACTAAACAACAAACAGAGGTTTCTAGCTTTATTTCCTATTATCTTCTCAATGCTTTTACTTACTATTACAATATTCAACAAATTTATCCCCTTCTAATCTGAGTTTCAACCGTTTAAATCAAAAAATATTAACGGTTTTCTAAAAAAGGATAAGAAACATTTTTCAAAAACAATTTCTTTTAGAGCATTGTGGAGACCGAAGAACAAAAAAAACAGCACTCTAAAAATTATGTAGAATATACATTTTACTTTTTGTTACTCTTAATTGTTGTGGGTACTTTTTTCTCGTTTAAATCGGGTGGTTATTCTTTAGTGGTAATCGTTAATGAAGACCTAAACTCTATGTACCCCACTTATTATCAAGGGGATATTTTCATAATTAAGCAAAAACTTGCTATTGACATACAAGTTGGAGATGTAGTTGTTTATCGTAACGATGTTAGCGGAGGAACTTTAATAATCCACAGAGTAATTGAAGTTATACCTATAAACGTTAATGGTGTGGTTCAATATTATTATCGTGTTAAAGGAGATAATCCTGTTGATAATTCAGTACCTGACAATACTAAATATTCTGGCGGAGTAATTTCTTATGACATGATTAAAGGAGTGGTAGTTAAAAGAATCGCTTGGTTTGGGACTATATCCCTTGTCAAAAGTGATACCACTCATAACGGTTTCTTAATCTATGTGTCACTGGTTATAGGGATCTTAGCTTTATTATTCTGGCCTGAAAATAAAGAAGAACAAAAGAAATCATATACATTAAAAGATACATGGCAATATTTACGTAGTAATTTAAAGCCTGATACAACAAAGAAAAAATTACTTGGTTTGTTTTCATTACTGTTTCTTATTTTCTTAATGTTAGGCTCTTTGTGGGCCGTTGGTTATGCTTCTTATGCGTCTACAGGAAAAATAGTTGACGTGACTCAGTCTCCTTACATTACTTATACGAGCAACGTTGATGGTCGGCAGATCTCGAGATACTACTTACAATTGAGTGTTGAAATTGAGGTCTCAATGGCGCCAAACAAAGCAATGTTAGTTATTCAAGCAAAAACCTTTGATGGCGCAGAAATTGGATATATGATATGGAAAACATTGCGCCCCATTTTTGGAGATGTCACTGTTGGTATAGGAATCGTTTACAACACTAATATTGCCCCCCAATCAGTTTCTTTTGTTGTTTCACTTTACTTATCTCGGGGCGGAAATTATGAACTAATTCAGACAATAACTATGTAAAATGATTAAAATTTTTTCATCTTTTTCTTTGAAAATTCCTCGATTTTAATGATTCACGTTGTTTTTCTCCATTCTATTATGGCGCAGTACAAGAGAATATCTGAACGAATTATCTATAAAGCTTATATTTTGTAAATCGATAACTAAGTACGTCCTCTTTTAGTAAAAGGAGGAAGGTGAAGGACATGTTCAAACTACTCAAAAAACTTGACAAAAAAGGAGTCTCTCCAGTTGTCGCTACTGTATTATTAATCGCTTTGACAGTTGCTGCTGGTGCTGTTATCTGGGTCGTTGTCCGCAACTACTTAGGAAATACCCAAGGTTTAGCGACCCTCAATGTTGAGATAAGTGCAAACAGGTATATTCAAGCTGACAGCGATGGGCATAACAATATTATTCAGCTAACACTTACTATTAGTGTATCTGGTGCTGAATCTGTTATTATAGACAAAATATATCTTAAAAATACTGGAACTGGTTGGTTATGGACCGCATCAACCACGTCTTTGAATGGGAGAACATATTGGGAGGATCCATATCGCACAATGGTATTCTCAACTGGTTCTGAGACCTTTAGAACCGTAGCGACCAGCCGCGACTATACACTCGACTTTGCTTACACTGGTGGAGACACAACAACATATGATCACACTACTTTGAACTTAGCAACCAATGGTCCTTACAACTGGGAACTCTACATTGAATTCCATCTCCCAGGTGAGACCTCCACCACACTCCAATCATACGCAACAATATCAACCCCATTCTAAAAATAAAACGAATCAAAAAAAGAAGAATTACTTCCCCTTATCTCCTCCATTTTTTCTTTTTTATGTTAAAGAAGACCTAAATCTTAAGTAACTGTTAAGTTAGTTTGCTGTGTTTACTTGTTTTTTATGTATCTTTAAAATCATCAAAGCTTGTTGTCGTTAGCAAAAAGGATTATTAATTGTTAGTCACAGCGAACATTAGAGTATACGGGGTTTCAAATATGAGAAACAAAAAAACTAGAACTCTCATGATTATTGCTTTAGTATGGTTTACACTTTCAATAAACGCAACAGTACCTCAATTAAATGCTGAAACAATTAAACCAGTGGTTCCATACGCAGCACTTACGGCAAATAAATACATTGAACATACAAACTTAACAGTTGGCGAGATAACTTTGGTTATGGTAAATATTACTAATTTTGGAAACTTAAGTGCTACAAATATTAGAATTGAAGAACCTTTAGTTCCTATAGGAATTACAAAATTAGAAAAACAACCCCATTTAGATACGTTATATGAATTAAAACCCAACGCCTCCTATGTATATTATTACGAATTCAAAGCAGAAGCTTTAGGAGACTATTTCATTCCACCTACTGTAATTAAATGGACTTCAAATGGTACGGAATATATGGTTTCATCTCAAGGATATATCATTCATGTCTACCAGGAAATAGTAGTAAGGAATACTTCCAAAGACTGGTGGATATTATTTGGAATTGCAGTAGTAGTAGCAATATTACCTGCAATTCCCCTTATAACTAAAAAATACTTTAAAAAATAAAAAAATAAATAAATGATTTGTACGCAAAAATCATTTCATTAACGTGAACTACCCCTTGCTTTTGCGAGGGGCTTCTTGCTTCACAGAGGAGACTCTCTCCACAAGCGCTACGGGCCGTCCCAGCCCTGCAAGAAAAACATATACAAAAAAACATATGATGTTTTCGGCTTTCATCCCCTCCCTTCCGAAAGGGGATTTCCCGCCGAGAAATTAAAATTTCTAATCTCCGTAATCCCGTTGGACTAATTCAATATTTTGACGTACAAAAAAAAAGAATTAATTAAGAAGTTATTTAAGTAAGATTTATTTCAAATAACGGTAGTCATTTAAAAAGTAATTATTAAAAAATAATAGTAAGAATTCCTTTAGAACTTAAAAAATTAAAGGTAAGGGGTCAATAAATGTCGCTTAACTCTTTGTTAAAAACTAATACTGAAATTATATTATTTGGTGGAAAAGGTGGTGTTGGCAAAACCAGCATCAGCTCAGCAACAGCTCTTTATTTCGCTGAAAAAGGTGAAAAAGTCCTAATTATTAGTACAGATCCAGCTCATTCTCTAAGCGATTCTTTTTCCCAGAATCTTTCTGGAGGAGAAATTATTAGAATAACTGATGTTAAAGGAGAATTATATGGTTTAGAAATTAATCCCGAAAAAGGAACTAAAGAAATGAAGGAAATTCTTGAGTCTAAAGAAGAGTTAGATGGTTTCCAGCAGTCCTTAGAGATGTTAGGTTTTGAAGACATTACTAGTGACCTCACACGGAATACTCCTCCTGGAATGGACGAAGCAATTTCTTTAGCAAAAGTAATGGAAATAGCCAGACAGTCTACATATGATCGAATAATTTTGGATACCGCTCCAACAGGACATACTATCCGCTTGCTTGCATTACCTGAGTTTTTAGACAGTTTTTTAGGTAAATTGATGAAGTTACGCGTAAAGCTTAACAATACAATGGCCATGTTCAAGTCTTTTTTAGGCATGGATGCTCAAAAAGATCATTCATTGGAATTAATGGAAAAATTAAAGGAAAATATTATTCGCATTCGGGATGATCTTCAAAACAATGAAAAAACAGAATTTGTAGTAGTGACTATTCCCACATTAATGGCTGTTTATGAGAGTGAAAGACTATTATCTAGTCTTCATGACCAACAGATACTTGTTAGAAATGTTGTTATTAATCAAATTAACCCTAAAAATGAGTCATGCCCTTTCTGTATGGCTAGATACAATAACCAGAAGAAAGTAATTGATTATGCGGAAGCAATTTTCTCTGAATATTATCTTACAAAAATACCGTTTTTCCCCGAAGAAATTAAAGGTGTTGAAGAGCTAAGAAAATTAGCATTAGTGCTCTTCGAGGAAAACTCTTAAATTAACAATTCACTTTTCTTTTCAAGATATCATTTTTTTCATTTTAGGAGAATTCTTTTTAATCTTCTTAGAGATACACTGCATTAATGATTGACTTGAGAAGTGATACGGTAACATTACCTACTAAAGAAATGCTGGAAGCAATATTAGATGCAAAATTAGGTGATGATGTTAGCCGAGAAGATGAGACCGTGTTAGAATTAGAGGAAAAAGCGGCCAAAAAAATGGGTAAAGAAGCGGCATTATTAGTTACTAGCGGTACTCAAGGTAACCTTGTTAGTGTTATGACTCATACAAACAAAGGTGACGAGGTTTTTATGGAATCTGAGAGTCATGTTTATTATTATGAAGTTGGAGGAATGTCTGCCATTGCTGGAGTTATTCCTCACCTAATACCTGGAAATAGAGGTCAAATCCCTCCTGAGAAATTAGAAGAGGCGATTCGCCCACCGGATATTCATTATCCTAATCCTCGTTTAGTTATCATTGAAAATACTCATAATCGCGCTGGGGGTGCGGTAATCCCTCCTGAAAACATGAAAGCAATAAGTGATATCTCACATGATAAAGGTCTATCTGTTCATGTGGATGGGGCCCGGATTTTTAACGCGGCAATTGCTCTTAATATGGATGTATCTAAACTGGTTGAACCAGTTGATACTATTATGTTTTGTCTGTCTAAAGGCTTATCTGCTCCCATTGGGTCCTTGGTTGTAGGGAACGAAGAATTTATTGAAAAAGCTCGTAAGAACCGTAAAATGATCGGGGGTGGCATGAGACAAGCAGGTGTTATCGCTGCACCTGGTTTAGTTGCTTTAGAGAAAATGGTTGACAGATTAAAAGAGGATCATGATAATGCTAAAAAACTTGAGAAACATCTTCGAGAGATTCCTTCATTAAATGTTTGGCCAGTGGAAACAAATATAGTGCTCATTGATATTAGTAACACAGGTTATGACTCTACTCAATTTCTGTTAGAACTAGAAAAAAGGGGAATTAAAGCTGTGCCGTTTGCAAGACATTTAGTTCGTTTCACAACACATCGTCATATTACGGAAAAAGATGTTGATGAAGCAGCAGCAATAATTAAAGAATTTTTAAAATAATTAAACAAGAACCTTGTTATACTTTATTGTCATAAAAATAATGATGACACTTAAATTGGACCGTACTTTTATTGTTGATTTTTGGCGAACTGGTATGCATAAGGTGGAAATAGGGATCAAAAAGCAACAGGAACTAATGTCTAAATCAAGACAATTTACAAAAGACATGGATATAATTGGCACGGTTACGGAAAAAGACAAGACTACAAGATATATAGCCATCCGAAAGAGAGAATGGGAGCAACCTTTAGAGAAAAAAAGGCTTATCTTGAAAATTTTCACTGAAGGGATGGGTTGGCGTGGGACAGTTGAGCAGTTAGTAGCCAAATCTCTCGCTCAATCTGTTGCAGCAAGAAAACCATTAATTGTTTTCAGTGTTAATCTTTCAGGAACAAATAGTTTAATAACTTTGGAAAGAGTGACAAAACCTTTTTCATTTAACCAAAAAGTGTATGCTTTTTCGCTTATTGAAGAAGATGAAGCATATCCATTTTACGTAGAAGAAAACAGATTGACTTTAGGAAAAGATTGGACATTAAAAAACATGAAAAAAGAAAAAATAGCTGATATTAACGGTTCTCAATTTAATATTGGGGGAAAATATAAAGTAAAAATGCCTTCAAAAGGTGTCCCCAAAGACTTAGATGATCTTATTATTTTATTCTGTGGGATAAGTAAATATTTAGATGAAGCCGAGAAAGCAGTTAAAAGCTGGATGAAAAAAGCTAAAAGGTCTAAGGAAATGTTTGTAAAGATTGATAGTGACGAGGCGATGTTATATCGCAACCCTAGAAAAATGACGTATTGAACGCTACTCTTTTTATTCTTCGTATTATTAGCACTAAAAACATTTTTTTAACGAGTTTTCTCATTATTTTTTGTTATCTTTTTTATTATTAAGAGTAGTAAATCGGGTTCATAAAGCGAAGCCATTCACAATAAGTTAAAAAAAGATGATATGTATTAGACAATAGGGATTTCCTACAAAAAAATAAAACTTGTTTGTATGGAAAACAACGTTAAAGAGGAGATAACATGGCGTTTTACAGCCAAATACGATTTATGTTAATATTCACGTTCGGAG
>JAMOVR010000314.1 GCA_027061945.1 Candidatus Heimdallarchaeota archaeon | reverse complement strand
GTTCGGAGTGATTATTGCTGGATTCCTAGTTAATACTGTTTATCCCATGCAATTAGATCGGACTCAAATCGTTCCACGTGAAAATGCAGTTTCAATAGACACAGAGATTTATGAGCAATTACAAGAATTCCAAAAAATAACCTTAAGTCTCTTATATCAAAGCTATGCAGGGTACTTCATTACTTCAATGCAATCAGAAGCTTTTGAAAGAACGACATTTATTGAAGATTGGTTAGTGTCGTTTGCAAAGTTTATGGATGTGGCAAATAAGAGAAATGAAATACAAGACGACTTTTCAGTCCAATTTAACACTGCGATAAGGGATCTAAAATATTCCTTTTCTACTGAGGTAGGTAACATTCTTAATTATCTTTACGCAGTAGAATCTGACATTCAGCAACTACAAGACAATGACCTTGCTTTGTCCGACCTTACAAAACTAATGGGTGACTATCTAAATGCTAACTCAACTTTGATTTCTGAATGGGGTAACAGTGAATATGTTTATGCCCAAAACATCAGATCAACAGACAATGCTGAAGCTGACAGGGCAGTAAACGCCACAATAAGCATTCTTAATCTTTGGGATTCCTTCCAAAGACTAATTACTCAAACATTGTCTGAATTAAATTCCCTACGAGGAACACAATATGAAGAACTTAATGTTACTTCAATTGTAAATGGATTCGAGACTAAGCAATCAACCTTAATAAATACATATTCACTTTATAGAGATCAATTACTAAATGACACTGAAACAGGAACTCTTGACCCCATTTTCTTTGGGATGAAAAACTCTTCTCTCTTGTTATTTGATGACATTAAGAATTATTTAGTTTCAAACATGAAGTTGAATAACGAGATTATTAAAATAACAACTAGTGACAAAGGAGGAATTCCTGGTAGCTTAGGTAGAATTGCGGAGCGTCTTGAATCTCTCTCACAACAATTAAAAAGAGACGTGTCTCTTAAACGAGCAGAAGTTTTGGAGCTAAACAAGGTAGTCTCTCAAAGAGCTATTACTATGAGCTTGATTACAGTTATTATCGTGTTTTTAATGATTGCTTTCTCCTTTGTCAGGATTATTCCACCATTAACCTTGTTAAGGTCAAAAGCAACATTATTGGCAAAAGGAGATCTTACATTAGAACTTTTCAATCCTAAAGGAAAGGATGAACTTAGCGAAGTACAAAGAGCTTTCGACATGATGGTCGTCTCTATGAAAAAGGTCATACACCAAGGTCAAATGGTTGCTGAAAAAGTCGCTGGAATCTCTGAGGAGTTGGCGGCAGCGGCAGAAGAAGCATCTTCAAGCGTGCAAGAAGTTTCTGCTACTGTCTCAGAAATTAGTTACGGTGCCAGTGAGCAAACTGAAATGGTGAACAAAGTTTCGGAACAACTTAAAATGTTGTTAGACCATGTTAATGACACAGTCGAAAGAATTAATGAGGCCGCAGAATTTGTAAAGAAAGTATCCAAGCGTACAAACATTTTAGGTCTCAATGCCTCAATAGAAGCTGCAAAAGCTGGTATTTATGGACAAGGCTTTGGAATAGTTGCCCAAAGTGTTAGAGAATTAGCGGAAGACACTAAAGATCGTGCTGACGAAATTGCTGAACTAATTCAGACAATTAACATAACTTTGAAGCGTACCATGGAAGATGTGGCTGATGCTGTAGATAAAGTACGCCAGGTCGCAGAACAAACTGCTGCTGGTTCAGAAGAAGCTAATGCCGCTTCAGAAGAACAAACTGCAATGATGGAAGAAATCAGTAGTACGTCAGCGGAGTTAGCAAACCTATCACAAGAACTACTAAACGTATTATCACAGTTCAAAACATAAAACCATTCTTTGTTTCTTCCAAAAATTCTCCTCTTTTTATTTTTTTTATTTTTAATTTATTGTTGGATTTAGATAGATAAATAAACTTTTGACTCGAAAAATAAGTTTATTTAACGTCTAAAGGTTCAAAAAAACCATTATGTTTATTTGCTTTTTTTCGAGTTATTTATGAGAAAAAACATCTTTATTTAACACTAGTTTAATGTTATTTGGATAAAAAATATTGGGTGCCTTGAAAATGGTTAATGTTTCAATCGATATTTCCGAGGATGAATGGAATCTAATTACAATGCTTGCTCAAAATGAAAAGAAAAAACCTGAAGACATTCTCTCTGAGCTAATTAAAGAGTATTTAAAAGAAGAAAGAGTAAAAATCGCAATTAAACTGTTAAAAGAAGACAAAATAAAGTTTAGAAATGCTTGGAAGCTTTCAGGTTTGTCTTTAACAAAATTCATGGAAGAGGTAAACAAAGCAGGAATTAATGTCTAAACTTTTTTCTTTTTTCTCATTTTTTACAAGAATCATTGATCTTATCTCTGAAAAAGAGTAATTTTTCCTCAACATGAAAGACAATTCTATATAGTACGATTCAACATCATGACTTGAGGTGAACTTTTTGGTCGAGAAAAAGAAGAAAGTCGTCATTATGGGCGCTGCTGGGAAGGATTTCCATGTTTTTAATACTGTTTATAGGAATAATCCCGAATATGAAGTAGTTTGTTTCACTGCAACTCAAATTCCTAATATTGAAGGAAGAAAATATCCTGCAGAACTTGCTGGGGAATTATATCCTAATGGTATCCCAATCCTTGCCGAGGAGGACTTACCTGAAATCATTAGAAAATATGATGTTGATGAAGTAGTCTTTGCATACAGTGACGTGTCTCATGAATATGTAATGCATAGAGGTAGTATTGCTAATGCACATGGTGCAGACTTCATTTTAACAGGTACTAAATATACAATGCTTAAAACCGATAAAAAAGTTATCGCCGTTTGTGCTGTTCGAACTGGTAGTGGTAAGTCTCAGACCTCGAGATATATAACAAAGATTCTTAGTGAAGCTGGAATTAAAGCGGTAGCAATTAGGCATCCAATGCCCTATGGAGACTTGACAAAACAAAAAGTTCAAAGATTTGCTTCTTACGAGGACATGGATAAGGCAGACTGTACAATCGAAGAAAGAGAAGAATATGAACCATACATCGAAAGAGGCCTTACTGTTTTTGCAGGCGTGGATTATGAAGCAATTCTTAGAGAAGCTGAGAAAGAAGCTGATGTGATCATTTGGGATGGAGGTAACAATGACACTCCATTTATTAAACCTAATTTACACATCGTAGTTGCAGATCCATTGAGAGCTGGACATGAATTAAAGTATCATCCCGGTGAGACGAATTTCAGAATGGCCGATGTCATTATTATTAATAAAATTGATTCAGCAACTCCAGAGCAAATCGCTGAAGTAGAAAATCATGCGAAAGAAGTTAATCCTAAAGCAGTTATTCTAAAAGTACGTTCTCCTATTACTGTAGAAGATCCTGATATGGTTAAAGGAAAAAGGGTTCTATGTGTCGAAGATGGGCCAACAATCACTCATGGAGAAATGGGGTATGGCGCTGCAACAATTGCCGCTCAAAGATTTGGTGCTGCTGAAATTGTTGATCCTAAACCTTACTTGGTGGGCTCAATAAAAGCAGCATTTGAAAAATACAAACAATTAGATAAGGCCCTTCCTGCCCTTGGCTACTTTGAAGAACAGCTAAAAGAGCTTGAAGAAGTCATAAATAACACTCCTTGTGATGTAGTCTTAGCGGGAACCCCAATTGATCTTTCAAGATTAATCAAAGTAAATAAACCAGTAATAAGAGTAAAATACGAATTCGAAGATCCTGATGGTACCCTTAAAGATATGGTCATGAAACTCGTTAAAGAATAAAAAACGATGATATAACTGTCTTCCCCACCCTAAACATTTTATTTTGTTTGAAAAGTTATAGTATAATGTCAATGCCTTTTGTTGTAATTGAAGGGATCGATGGTTCTGGAAAAACCACTCTTAGAAACAATTTATCTGCATATTTAACACAACAAAATATTCCTCATCTTGTAACTAGTGAACCTACTAGTGGAGAAATTGGAAAAATAATTAGACAAAATCTTGTTTCTACAAAAGATCTTCCTGCATTAGATGCACTTCTTTTTGCAGCAGATCGTGTATGGCACTGGAAAAATAAAATCGAACCTGCGCTAAAAAAAGGAATTTTAGTTATAAGTGACAGACATAAAATCTCTTCACTGGCCTATCAGTCATGTCAAGGGCTTGAAATTGAATGGATCAAAGAAATTAATTCGAAAGTTCCTGATCCTCCCTACACCTTATTTTTAGAAATTTCTCCTGAGAAGGCATTTAACAGGATAAAAAATAAAGCGAATAAAGAAAAGTTTGAAACTATTGATTATTTAAAAAAATTAGATGTCTGTTATAAACAAGCGTTGGAGAAAGTTAATACTAAAATATTAAAAATAAATGCTGAGAAAACAGCTCCGCAAGTGTTAGAAGAAGCAATAACCCTTCTTAGAAAAGAAAAGATAATATAAACAAAAAATTTCTGTTATGTAAATTCTTTATTATTCTACTAAAAAGAGTTGCTTCTCATTGGTGTACTTTCTACTTTTTTTATTACTTGGTCTGAATGCAACTTTTTTAGAAAATGCTTTTAACTAAAAAAAGAACTGTTATTATTAGGTTTTATCACTAATTAACCACGGCAAGGGTTCGATTCCATGAGTGAAACAAAAGCAAATCCTCCTATTAAAAGAAGGACTAGACGGCCTCATACTGCTAAAAAAGGCAAAACGCAATTAAAAAAAGTTAAAACTGGACCAAAAATAAAGATTAATTGGACAAGAGTAGTGAGTGGTACAGTACTGTCCTTGCCTGCTGGTGTTTTCGCAGTAGACAAATATATTACTCAAATTCCACTTCTACATTCAAGCGTTCCTTTTCCTTTTGATATCTTAACTGGTAGTGTTGGTTTTTGGGCAGCAATCACTTTAGCGTTCTTAGGGTGGTATGCAGGATTTAAAATTAAAAAATGGCCTCAAGGATTAGGGGTATTCTTAGGTTTACTAATGGCTGTACTTATACTTACTTCAATAATTCAACCTTTTTACATGCATATAATGTATCCAAGTCAGATTGAAGGTCCGCCGCCGAAATATGGTAATATAGATACTAGCTTTTTAAGTAGCCCATTTTTATCAGATTTATTCGAATCCTTGCGTAATTTAGCCGAACAATTATTAAGTGGTAATTTTAGTGTTATGAAGGTTTATTCAGCGGATCCAAATAATCCACTTACACAAGATGATACGTTTCTATATCGGTGGCGGACATTTGAAAAATATAGTTATACTCAAAAAGACTTCGATCTTCCCTCTGGACAAGAACTAAGTGAAATAACATATCACGATCAGAGGCAAGATATTCCAGATCTTACGACATTGGATTATAAAAAACTAAAAATCGAGCTCAACGTAACTGTTTTAGCGGATTCTGCAAATCAAGAACTAATTGTTCCATGGAATTCTTTATATCATTTTGACATGGATGAGCCAAACTGGTCAGATAATATAACTAATCCTGTAGGGGCAACAGTAGGTTCTTCAAGCTCATTGAATAATACTTCAAATCAGCCTTTCCTAAATGTTAGGTTCCAAGATGGAAATGAATCTGAATTTTTTGCTACTGCTAATTATTACACTTATTGGTATTTGGAAAATAAAACTATAGTAAGTAATAATGCATTAAATTATTCAGTTGCTCTTCCTATAATCCCACAAGATTTCCAAGATCGCTGGGGGAGTAACTCTTTCCAAGGAATAACTCTTGCAGAATATTTAACAGGAGCTGATGCTCCACAAAAATTTCAACAAGCATATAATGACTATTATCAGTACGCAAAGACCCATACAATCTTTCAGATTGCCCAAAAAATATACAATGACCTAATAAGCAGATATGTAGATTTTAATAATATACAATTAAGCAATCCAGATGCAAAAGGACAAGATCCTGCTTACTTCGTTTTTGGCGAATTAGGAACTCCTGGAATTGAAGAATTAGTTTTATCCTATGTTTTGATGTTAAGATCCCTACAAATTCCTGCACGTCCTGTAATGGGTTATAGCGTTGGAAATTATGTCTCAGGCACGAATCCTTATTTTGATGTTAAACAATCTGATTTGCATTACTGGGTAGAAGTATTAATTCCTATTCGGCTTCCTAATAACAAAATAGAATATCACTGGGCAATGTTCAACTTATTTCCTGACCTTGACTTATTATCCAGTACTGGAGCCCAGATTTATGGTAAAAATGCATTTGGCTCTAGTGGTAAATTTACAGTTAATGTAACTAGTGCTGTTAGTAAGCAAACAGTTCAACAAGGTAGTGATAACGTAGAAGTATATGTTCAGCCACTTGGAAAAACAATGAATGTAACCGTTAATTCATTAGATAGCTCTGATAATCCCAATCCCGGTCAGTATTTTGAATTAAAACTAGTTGATGAAGATACGCTTAATACTATGTTGCAGTACATTAACACTGGTAACTTATTCCAAGCTCTTAGTGTTTTGGATGCTAATGGTATTAAACTATTATCCGCAACAACAAATGCGAAAGGAGAATATAATACAAGTATATTTATTTACTCAAATGGTACGTTGTCAACTGCAAATTACACTGTTAAAAGGCTTAATTTGGTCTCCCAGCCAAATAATGTTTATGCTTTAGTAGCAATTGCCGGCATAAGTTATGGTTATGCGGGAGTTGGTTTCTTAGCAAATGGTAGGATATATACTCAGACAACGATGTTATTGTTTCCTGTTACTAACCCAACTAATGGAGAAACTGTACAAGCAGCAGTGTCTTTCCCTGGGGGATATATTGACGCTTTTGCTAACTTAACAGAGGAAGATGGAATAACTCCGATAGCCAATGAAAATATTGATTGGTACTGGATACCGTCTTCAGAAGTACCTGATCCTCAAAATGTTGATTTCCAGGCGCTCCAACAATACAAAGTGAATACAACCGTAACAAATAGTTCTGGAATTGCAACAGTAGTAATACAAGCTGGAGCTTCAGACTCTGGTCTTTATGTATTAGGTGCAAATTGGCAAGGAACGGATGTATATAATATAACATTTGTTTATATTACCAATGATATTACTCTATATGCTGTTAGTACTGATCCTGACGCCGTAACTCAATCAAAAACATCTAGCAATCCAGTAACATTTAACTTAGTAACCCAAGCAGTTGCTTTTGAAAATACTGCGGGAATTAATTCAGAAAACACAACAAACTTGCCAATTCATTATTACCTTATAAGAGATGAATATTATTCTGACACGGAGTCTTACGATACGTTAGTAGCTAATATCGGAACATGGACTAATGGCACAGAATATTACACTCTAAGTAGTTGGGAAGGCAGAACTAATGAAACGGGCTTCTTAGCATTTACTTTAGTGATACCAGATCCTAGCGTATTGGCAGTTGGTCTCTGGAGAATTGTCGCTATTTCTGATCCCGCAAAAACACATGTGAGACATGGAACAGGTCTAACACTTACAGGGACACCATTACCATTAAACAATGAAAAAAGTAGTTTAACACAGTTCCTTTCGTATAACGAAAATTATGTACAAATCGGTGTAAGAGTTATCTCAGAAAAACCATTATACACCAGCATCGAATATCAACCCTTAACATTAGTAATAAATGAAGGTATAACGCCATCCCCATCTGTTAATTTCCCAAGTATTGAAAGAACGTTTGTAATTAAGATGAAATAAAAGAAAGGTGGTCTAAGTGAAAAAAGGAAAAACAAAAGCAATATTCATTCTTTCACTATTAGCAATTTCCTCATTATTATTTGTGGAAGGCATTTTTTCCGGTTACTATGATTTTAACATTACTCCAGCTCATGTTCCTTCAAGAAAACCAGTCCCAACAATTCCTTTAATACAGCAATATAACCCAAAAAATGTTGAAAAACAAAGTATCCAAGTATATCCTCCTTCTTTCCCTTATTCCAGTGAAAGACCACCTGTTAGATCCGATTTATATTCATCCGTAAAATTAGATACAATAACATATCCTACTACTACACCAAAAGTAGTAATGCGTGGTAATGATATTCTTATTACTGGGATCTTATGGACGGGGCCTTATGACTTATGGAATAACGAATCTGTTTCGTTATATTGGAATATTAATTCTACCACTTTAACAAATATAATATCTAATAATGCAGACCCCAAGACGTATTTAGACAATAACTATCTGTTATTAACAAATACAACTGATGACCAAGGAAGGTTTGTTTTCAGAATTTCTACAGATCAGTCTGAATCATCTGTAGCATCAAAATTAGGGGTACATGATTTTGTAGTATATTTTTGGGGTGATACTGCTAAAGGAAGAGAACCAGGGATTGCAGGTAGTGGTCAGATCGAGATCCGGGGCATAATAAATTTTGACGTGTCAATGACTACTGCTTCTGAGTTGTCTGCTGGAAGTTCCGTTTATTACGTATTTAAATCCACTCTGAAATTTGACAATGGAAGTTATGTTTCGACACCCAATGTAAAAATTAATTTTACAGAATCTAGGACGGGGTTAAAAACACCTACTGGGACAATTGTTACTCAAATAAGTGATTATAGTGCTCAACCAGTTACATATACTAACGCTATTGGGGAACAGTCCCCTCCTGGTGGGCAAATAACCGTTTATTATTCTCTTTATGGAAATAGTTTAACTAATTTAACTACGCAATATCCATATTTCAACATAACAAATGTTCCTTCTGGTTCCCAAACAATTAATGTTACAGTCGACATTAACTTTCAGATCACGCTTTGGAATGGGACCGCTTATGAAATAAGAGATTATGTGATTTTGAGACAGAGCCAATATTTCGCGGCTAATGTAACTCTTAGTATATCCGATGGCACCCAAAGTAATCCTGTAACTAATAGAAACATAAGGCTTATACTTACGCAGAATGACGTTGTTAAATATAATGTAACTTTAACTAGTAATGCTCAAGGAATTGTTATTTTTAATACTACCATTGATTCTACGACTTACACACAGGTTGGAGACAAGATTATCGCTACTTTTACTTATCTTAATACTTCTGAAACCGTTAAACCGGGTTATGTCCAGCAGTTTACTATTATTTTAGAGGGAAATGTGTCATCAATTAGTGCATCAATTAATAATCCTGATGATTTTAGACTTTTATCTGAAAGTATTATTGTAACTGGAAACGTTAATGACACATTAGGGAATCCTGCTAAAAACGTTGTAATATTTGTTTTCTATAACTACTCATTGAATCCACAATATTTTAAAACATTAACTGATTCTAACGGAAAGTTTAACTTAACGATCGATTTTAGTCAGTTAAATGCAACAGGTAAAACACAGGATAGTATTAATCTGTACGTAAATTTCATTCCGACACCTCAGCCTTACACAGGACAAGAAGATGTAATATGGCAAGGGTCTTTAACAGATATTTTAATTAGCACTATTAATATAGTCCATTCTATAAGCGCAGCTTTTGAAACCTATGAATTAAACGCTACAAATGGTCAAACGTTATCTCAGAATATTTTCAATACAACTTTTGTCCAGTATTATAATGGCTCACTTGTAAGTAGCGTTACGGGTGTCTCTAAGTTATTTTACATCAAAGTTATCGACCAAGCTGGCAGGATACCTGTCGGATTTAATATTAACATTTATTTTGATGCTCAAGCAATAATCTCCTTGTTAATTACAACTACGTCTACCAATCCTTTCAAGTATGATCCCAGTGGTCCAGAGACACCTCTCAATGAAACAAAGTTCATTACCGGTGGAACTTTCAACTGGGAGATAAAGATCGTCCGTGGTACTACTGCGATGACTACGATTAGTACTTCGTATACGCTTTATGGTCCAGATATTCAAAAACCACAATTCCCTAATGGCGTGATAGAAACACCTGCTAAGAATGTAATTAATGGGCAATTAGTTCCCAGATATAACGTTACAATAAGTGTTACTGTTATAGATCCAGAGTCTGATGACACAGGTATTAAGAACGTAGTGCTATATTATCGTTACTGGTTTAACGATTCTTATTCGCTAAATGATAATGATTACATAGCGGTATTGATGCAGACTACTGACAATATTACTTGGAGTTATACAATTTTGTTCCCTGACGCTAGCGTTTTTGGAGGAGAAACACCACATGGAAAATGGGTACAATACTTTATAGTTGCTTATGACTATGCTGGTTTTGGGCATGACATTAGTACTGGAACCAGATTTAGCACACCAAAATATGATGCTAATTTCTCTAATGAAGCACGACTCTATGCTAATAGAACGGCTAAAGAACCATTCATGTATCAATTAGGAGATGCTAATCCTCCAAGTGTAGACCTCGGTAATAATGTTATAATAAATGGCACTCGTCTAAATGTATTCATTGGTAATACGCAAGATCCTTCTGTTCTAAATATAACCGTAACTATCTTTGATTTAGGGGGAGTAACAGGCGCAAACATTAGTTACCGAACACGCTTAGTTGCTTATAACGCAACT